>JAEWRS010000281.1 GCA_023398855.1 Bacillota bacterium | reverse complement strand
TTCTGCCATGCCATCATATACAGCAATATCCCAATCATAATAATGACCGGGATAAATACGATTGCCTGCATGGACTGTATTTTTGCTTTGATTGAATCACGTTTGCACTTCATTTCTGCCCCCTGACCGGAATGCTTTGGGTGTAATTCCATGTGTTTTTTTAAATATGTAGCTGAAATAGTGTGGATCCTTATATCCCACCTGGTACCCAATCTCCGAAGCCCGAAGGTCTGTTTTTAAAAGCAGCTCTTTCGCAGCCTCCATGCGTACTTTTGTCAAATACTCCACAAAGGTAATTCCCATTTCCTGGCTGAATATGGTGCTGAAATGATTTGGGCTGATATTCACAGTAGATGAGACAATATATAAGGAAATATCCTCATCCTGATAATGGTTTTCAATATAATCCCTGGCCTTATCAAGAACCAGGCGGTATTTTTTCTGAGAACAGGTGGTACGGAGAGTGACTGCCTTTGTCAGAATCTCTCTGGCATATTTTACCGCTGCCTCTGCCGATCCCACCCAAGGCCTTATGGTCTCTGCATCTCCGAATTCCTTTAGTACCTGCTCCGGTTCAAACCCTAGCTGGGCAACAAAGCTTACCGCGGCAAGATAGATATCCACCAGCAAATACTGTCGGAAGATCAGGGACTTAAAATTATTTCCGCAGGCTTCAAAATATTCCTCCAGAAAATACTTCACCTCAGGAACAGAACCGTTTTTAAGAAAATTGGGAACAATGTCCCGGCCCAGCTTTGTTATATCCATTCCCTCCAGACTGATACTTCCGGAATCATCATGAAGCCGGACTGCTGCCTCTGCCGTAAGAAACTGGTTGTATTCCAGCATATAACGCCAGGCGTATGCCCGGCTGGCCGCCTTAAAGCAGATTCTTAACTCACTGAGCCTGCGGACCGGAGCTCCAATCCCCCCAAAATACTCCATTCCCGGGCAGGATTCCACAAGACGTACCAAACGGTCAGAGCACAACGCCACCCGTTTTTCCAGATCCTCCTGATCATTCCCCATGACAAGGAAAGCATAACCTTCTGTCAGCCGGTTAAAAACCACAACCTCCGTCCTGCCTTCAAACTGCTCCTTTATCATCTCATCAAAATGAACTCCCTGATCCATACACGACTCTTGTCCATGTACCATCCTGGGCTGGAATAAAACCAGATTATATACCGGAGCGCTGAGAGATAAGCTGTGTTCCTGACCCTTTAACAAAATCTCCTGAAGGCCTAACTTTCCTGACACAATGGTGTCAAACAGACGGTCCCTCTCCATCCGTTTCCTTTCCTCCTGCTGCTTTAAAAACTCCAGCTTATACCCCTTCTCATTTCTTTCCTGGATAATAACCTCGCTCAGCCTCTCCAAAGCCTCCAAAAGCTGGCTGCTGCTGACAGGCTTTAAAAGATAATCCGCCGCGCCGATCTTTATGGCTCTCTTTGCATACTCAAAGTCATCATACCCGCTGAAAAACATGATACGGATGCCAGGAAGCTGCTTTTTTACCAGCTCTGCCAGCTCAAGCCCATCCATAAAAGGCATCCGGATATCTGTCAGCAGGATATCTGGCTTAGATTTTAAGATGAGGGGATAGGCCAATTCCCCATCAGGTGCCTCCCCCGCAAACTCAAATCCATACCTTTCCCAGGGAATCCCATTCTTAATTCCCTCACGGACTATTTTTTCATCCTCAGCAAGAAAAATCTTAACCATACCCTATGCCCCCTGTCTGCCCACGTTCATGACTAGATTATATTAAATCCGAAAAAAAAATATAAGTGAATAATTTCCGTGCCTGGTTTTTCATTCGTAAAAAAATATACTTAATCATACCACAAAAAGAGGACATCTTAAAGATGCCCTCAGTCTAAATCAGCTCCCCTGCTTATTAATCCAGTTTTTCCCCGTTGGTTTTAATCACCTCTTTATACCAGTCAAAGGATTTCTTTTTCTTTCTTGACAGATCCCCGGTTCCATCGTCATATTTTTCTACATAAATGAAACCGTAACGCTTTGCCATCTCACCGGTGGAGGCGCTGACCAGGTCAATACAGCCCCACGGAGTATAGCCCATAAGATCCACGCCATCCTCCACAGCTTCTTTCATCTGCTTTATGTGTTTCCTTAAATAATCAATCCGATAGTCATCCAGAATACTTCCGTTCTCTTCCTTCTTATCATAAGCCCCCAGACCATTTTCCACTACCATAAGAGGAATGCGGTAACGTCCGTAAAGCTCATTTAAGGTATACCGCAGTCCCTTGGGGTCGATCTGCCAGCCCCAGTCACTGGACTCCAGGTAAGGATTTTTCGCCCCTCCCATTAAGTTGCCGGAGGAAGCTGCCTGCTCCAAAGAAGCGGTGGCACAGTTGGACATGTAGTAACTGAAGGTATAATAATCCACACAGCCTTTTTTCATGATTTCCAAATCTTCCGGCTCCATCTCAATGGTGATCTCATTCTCTCTAAAATAGCGGTTCATAAAGCTGGGATATTCTCCCCTTACCTGCACATCACCGCAGAACCGGTTTAAAATCTGGTCCCGCTTCTGTGCCTCTAAGATATCATCAGGATTACAGGTCAGAGGATAGGTGGTTATATGGCAGATCATGCAGCCGATCTTATAAGCCGGATCAATCTCATGTCCGGCCTTCACCGCCAGGGCGCTGGCCACAAGCTGGTGATGAAGTCCCTGGAACCGCAGCTGGGGAATATCCACCTGATTGGTAAAATCTGTTGTTCCTTCATTTAAAATTCCTAAGGAAAGAAAACCTCCCATTGGCATTGTCCCTGCATTGATCTCATTAAAGGTCAGCCAGTATTTTACCTTCCCCTTATACCGTTTAAACAGAATTCCTGCATATTTCACATACAGGTCGATGCACTCTCTGGAAGCCCAGCCATTATACTTTTCCGTAAGGGCAAAAGGCATTTCATAATGGGATATGGTAATGAGAGGTTCCATTCCATGGTTTAAGCACTCCTCAATCACCTTGTCATAAAACTTCAGGCCCTCTTCGTTAGGCTCTTCTTCCATGCCCGTAGGGAAAACCCTGGTCCATGCGATGGAAAAGCGGAATACCTTAAACCCCATTTCCCCGAACAGAGCAATATCTTCTTTATAATGGTGGTAAAAATCAATGGCATCATGGCTGGGATAATATGTGTCCGGTTCTATGGTCCGGGTGATCCGCTTTGATCTTGTATGGGAACCTCCCGTACATACATCCCCAGTCGATATCCCTTTTCCACCCACATTCCATGCCCCTTCACACTGGTTGGCAGCTACTGCTCCTCCCCACAAAAAATCTTCAGAAAATACAGACATATCACACCTCTTTCAACATGAGTCAGGCAGTTATCTGCCATTCCTTTTTTTGCTTGATTGGACTATACAATAATCAACAGGTTCTCTCCCGCCTTAATCTGCTTGTTTTCACAGACCTTTAAGCTCACAAAATCATTCATATTGGATACCAGCACAGGAGTCGTAAGAGAAAGTCCCGCTTCCTTAATCATTTCCATGTCAAATTCCAGCAAAAGAGTTCCCTTTACCACGTGGTCCCCTTCCTTGCAGTGAAGGGTAAAGCCTTCTCCTTTAAGCCCTACCGTATCAAGGCCCACATGGATCAATACCTCTGCTCCCGTATCCGTGGTAATCCCCACCGCATGCCTGGTATCAATGACTGCACTGATGGTTCCATCCGCAGGAGCATATACTTTTCCTTCTGACGGTATAATTGCTGCACCTTCTCCCAGTACTCCGCTTGCAAACACCTTATCATCTACCTCTGTTAAAGCAATTACAGACCCAGAAAGAGGGCTTGCCAGCTCAATAGTCTCCACCAATGTCTTTTTCTCTTTTGAAGCAGTCTCTGGTTCAGATACCGATTCTTCAGACGCTTCCATCGGCTTATAGAGGATCAGGGTAAGAATAAAAGAAGCTGACACAGAGATCACCAGGGCGATCACTCCGTTAATCATGTTGCCAAAGCTATTGCCTCCAATCATCTGGATAAGAGATAAACCAGAGGGAGAACCGCCGAAGGAATAGGCCACTAAATGAGTAATTCCAGCATAAAGACCTGATATGCCCGCAGCAATAACAGAAGCAATCATAGGAGTTTTATACTTTAGGGTCACACCATACATAGCTGGTTCTGTAATGCCTGCAACAATGGCAGAGACACCAGCTGCTGAGGCGGTAGATTTTACGTTTTCATCCTTTGTTTTTAACGCAACACCAAGAGAAGCACCGCCCTGGGCCAGGTTCGAGCAAAACATGGTAACAATCAGGATTGCATCAAAGCCAAGACTGGTGAAACCAATGGTCATTAATGGGATCAGCGCATAATGCATACCAGTCATAACAATAAACGGCATGGCAGCTGAAAGCAGCATAATGGTAAGCCAGCCGGCCTTATCATACAAAAAGCTGATACCGGAAGCCAGATAACCTCCAAGGATGCTTCCAAGGGGCCCTACTACTACAAGAGCAATGGGTACTGAAATAAAAATTACAATCAGAGGCTTTAAAAACACCTTTACAATGTTTGGGCAGATCTTATCTGCAAACCGCTCAATATACCCCATAAGCGGTACCATGAGAAGCACCGGAAGTACGGAGGAAGAATACACGGCTGATATTACCGGAATGCCGAAATACGTTGTATTTCCATTGCCTAAAAGTGCCGAAATGTCCGGATGGATCAGAAGTGCTCCCACTGCCATTGCCAGATAAATGTTGGATCCAAGGCGCTTTGCCGTTGTCATCGCAAGCAAAATAGGCATAAAGTAAAAGAATGTGTCGCCTGCTGCATTTAAAATCACATAAGTACTTCCAGCAGTATCCACCAGTCCAAAGGTCATGAGAAGAGTTAAAACGACCTTGATCATACCGCATCCCAGCATGGCCGGAAGCAGAGGAGTCACACAGCCTGCTACAAAGCCGCTTAAGCGGAAAAACAAATTTTCCTTGGGGCCATTATCAATTCCGCCTGTGCTCTCCTCAAAATGTCCCAGTTTTAACAGTTCCTTGTGTACACTTCCTACCTCGTTGCCAATAACGATCTGGTATTGCCCGCCCTGGCGCACCACCCGGATCACTCCCGGCACCTTTTCAACATCAGAATCCTTTGGAATAGCAGTGTCCTTTAATACAAACCTGAGCCGTGTCATACAA
>JAEWRS010000161.1 GCA_023398855.1 Bacillota bacterium | reverse complement strand
TCTGCACTTTCTGTCTTCATTGCAGCGAATCCATCCCGCCTTAACCTGGCAACGCCCACTGCTCCCCCGGAATACTTATGACTTCCAAAATTAGGAGACTTCCCCGAAAAAGCAGAATAATAAAAATACAATTCATCTCCCACCACTGTACAGATCCCGTTTGCCGGATGAAGATATCCGTAGTCCCAGCGTCCCTCCTGCCTGGAGGAACTTATAAAATCCTCATAGGAAGGTCTGTCATAATGAAAGCCATCTCTGCTGAAAGCGAGCTTTAAATCATTGATTTTAGGCAATCCCGTTGTTTCACACACAAAATTCGGGGGGCCCATAAATACAGAATAAATGCTCACCATCACACTTTCATAGGCAACTGCATCCAGATTATACAGCTGTGTATAATACCCCAGATCCCTGTCGGGTTTATCATAAATATCGGTTCTGGCCCAAAAGCTTAAATCTTCCTTTGACCACTGACTTCCCTTATAAAAGTCATCCGTCTCATAATAGCTGCGCACTCTCACTCTGCTGTCCAGTTCAGAAAATGTCCTCATGCTGTATATCCACTTTTTGCGAAACGGATTATAAAAAAATGTTGTATTATCCCCTGAGGGACTTGTTTTGCAAACCTCTGTCCAGTGTATCCCATCTGCCGATTTATATAATACCGTGATTTCCTCAGGAGGAACTGACGCCGGATCATCGTGTGCATGTTTAGGCTTAAGGTGATAATATTTATAATCCTGGGAAAAGCACCGGTAAAATACCAGCATTTTGTATTTCTCATCCGGCGTCCTGGCATACTCATCCAGCCATACGGCATCTCCATCCCTCATATACCCCGGAATATGCTTCAATATCCGGTCGGAATGACCGGAAGGATCAATCTCACTTAACCGCTTCCACGTAAATCCATCATCACTTTCTGCATAAGCGCTGCCATCAAACCAGCCGGCATGATACCACATTTTAAATTTACGGCTTTGAGCATCATAAAATACTCCGCCATTAAAAGGACAGGCACAGGTACAGTAGCCATCATTTTGCTCCATCTTGGTCTGAGGCCATAAAACAGGCTCATCCGGTATTTCAGGCTTACCGAATTCTCTGACCAGACTGGTTTCACTGATGAGAAAATCATCTATAAATAATTGCCTGCCGACCGAAATATCAATATACTCCGGCTTGTCCTGAAGGTATGGAACTTTTAAAGGCTTATCCAGCGTTTCCTCTTTGTTATGAGGGGGCCATAAATCTGGCAGTGTTATGTTATTATATAATCGTTCCATGATACTCCTTACTAATCATTCATGATTCATCCGTCTTATAAAAAATATAGGTCAAAGCAAAGGCCACTGTAAAACCAATTGCGCAGGCAAATAAATATTTTCCCAGCTGACCATTTAAATACAGCAAAATACCCGGCAATGCGGTTATGGACATACCTGTTCCGGCAAGCCCCACAATAGAAGAAAAAATACCGGCAACGCCGCCTCCAATACATCCGCATACAAACGGCGTAAGCCTTGGTAAATTTCCGCCGAATATCAGCGGCTCTGTAATTCCTAAAAACGCCGGCAGAACCGATGTAAGATACAGGGATTTCTCTTTCTTATTCTTTGTTTTCAAAGCAGCTGCAATTCCTGCCGCTCCCTGTGCAACAATAGCGCCGCATACCAGTGCGTTAAAAGGATTTGCGCCGGTATTGGCCAAAAGCTCAATCTCAAGTGCCTTAAACGTATGATGAAGCCCGGTGATTACTACAGCCTGCTGCAATGCTCCAACAATGAATCCCCCGATTCCAAACGGTATGTTCATCAGGAAAGAAATTGCCTCTACCAGTCCTTTCTCAACAATATGCATGATAGGCCCTATTACAACCAGCCCTATCACCATACTGGAAAACAAGGTAACAAATGGTGTTACAATCAGATCCAGAACATCTGGTACGACCTTTCTCAGCCATTTTTCGATTTTAGAAGCAATAACACCAAGCATTAATGCGGGAAGTACAGATCCCTGATAGCCTATAATTGGTATGTTTAAACCAAGCAGACTTAAAAAAATCGGCTCAATTTTCCCGCTGGCTACCTGATTGGCATTAGGAAGCTGAGGGGCCACCAGCATAAGGCCTATTACGATCCCCAGTGCAGGCGAAGCTCCTGACCGCTTCATAACAGAATACGTAACCAGCGCTGGCAGGAAAGCAAATGCAGTATCAATTAATACCTGGGACAACGCCAGGAATGTTGGATCCAATTCCACACCAAGATTAGTAATAAGGCTTCGAAGGCCCATAAAAAGACCTGTTGCCACCAGAATCGGTATGATAGGCAAAAATACATCTCCAAGCATCCTGGACGCCTTTTGGAATACATTCATGCGGACCGCCGTGGCATCAGATTTTGACATCATTTTTCCACTGTCCATCTTTGTAATGTCCATTACCTCTGCATACACCCTGTTAACAAAACCCGTTCCCAGAATAATCTGATGCTGTCCAGATGCAAAAAAGCTTCCTTTTACACCATCAATAGCCTCTATTTCTTTTTTATCAAACTTTTTTTCATCTTTCAGAACAAGCCGTAACCTGGTGGCACAAT
>JAEWRS010000127.1 GCA_023398855.1 Bacillota bacterium | reverse complement strand
GCACCAGTAGGTCCAGTAGCTCCAGTAGCCCCGGTAGCGCCAGTAGCGCCGGTAGGCCCGGTAGATCCAGTAGCCCCGGTAGGCCCGGTAGGTCCAGTAGCCCCAGCAGGTCCAGTAGGTCCCGTAGGACCAATCATCTCTTCTGTTTCCTCCTCAACGACAACCAAGGTCCCTCTCAGTGGAACCTGTTGAGAAAAATAAACCACTGCGGTACTAATGTTAACGAGTGAAAAAGATACTGTTGGAGCTGTAACTTCAATAAGTCCAACCCCATAAACCTCTCCAGTTTTTTGAGGAGAATTACCTATAATATAGTCTCCTTGTGAAGAGGATATGGCAAAAGATGTGCCATTTAAAGAGGATGAAGACTGTGTTGCTAACCACCAATGAATGATATATCTTCCAGCTTCAAGAATAAGAATTGTGCCAGTTGCTGGATTATAAATGATATTCCCTGAAAGAAATGCGACAGAATCAAAGAGGACATTTGATCCGGGTATGATTGATGTGGCAACATTTAAGTCTATTTGTAGTGCGGATTTGTTCATTGTAAATCCTCCCCATATTTTTGAAACAATATGAACAAAGCACGTAATAGTGCTTGCTCTATATTTTATGCTGGAGGAATACATAAGGGTACTTTCGTGTTTTTATGTAATATATAGAAAGGCTTTTTATTAAACGCATTGATTAAGTCTTATTTTAAAAAATGCAAATCATAATATTGAGGAGAAAAATGCTAAAAGAAGTTTGTAAAATAAAAACAAAACTTGAAATACAGCATAATCTTATACCGTAAGCAAAGGAAACTAATAGATTATATTATTTTTTTAAAGTAAGCGGATTGAAGATGTCAGAAAAGAAATTGACAAGTATTTTATCTGTCTGATTCAACATTTTATTACGGTTCCTCATTGAAAGATCAGGAAATTCTAAGTATAATAGAATGATATTGAGGTCAAAACTATTCATTAGAACTTTGAATATATAATATAGTTATTTTGCGCCAGACCCAATTATCAATAGTATTATGGAGGCGGCTCAGGAAAGCAGATAAACTTACTGCCATTCTAAGAAAACAATAGTCAACAGTTAATTCTTAAGGATTGCATCTCCGTTCTTATTTCCGGGGATCAAAAGTCATTGGATAAATTACGGGCAGAAGTATTTGCTGATGGGATGTTTTCGGTTATCCATGATGAGCACTTTGCTTATTAAGCGGCGATAAAATATCTTGCCGTTATGGAAACTGAAGCTGTTTTATCCTGTACTGCAAAGCTGGTGATTTATCTCAACGGGAAAAGTTACCGTTTTTCCATAAGAATTCAGTCATTGATTGACAGCTTTGAAGAACAGGATAAAAAGTAAAGGGGTCCCTTATATCATTACATTTCATGCATAAGGTTAAATACAGGGAGGTAGTATGTGCATCAGAGTCGTAGCAGTAGATAACTCACAGGAATTACTAGTAAGACTGACTCGAATTTTAAATGAGATAGAAGGAGTTGAGTTATGCGGCAGCTTTAATGAAGCCATTACAGCCATGCAATATGTGAGAGAAAACCCTATAGATATAGTGTTTTCTGATGTTGTCATGCCTGATATCAGCGGAATTACTCTTGCTGCTAAGCTTTATGAGCTTCCAAACCCGCCGGAAGTGGTGCTTCTTTCCGGAATTCCAGGTTTTTCACTGGAGGCGTGGAAGATCCGGGCCTATGGTTTTATCGTAAAGCCCTATACGAAAGCTCAAATTATTAAGATGGTCAGTCGCTATATAAAAGATAGAAACCGGGCATAAGGTCCGCAGGCAAGAATATACAAGGATTGTACCTGTTTTCAGCCAATGGGGTTTTTGCGCTTTTTAAAGCGTAAAAGCCCTTTTATAATTGCTTGATATATCTCCAAAGCCTTGTATTTCCTTAGTTTTTGTATTTTAATGGACGAACCCAGTTGACTATGATATAATGTTAAGATAGTGAAAAAGAGACCTCTTTTTTCCATAAGGAGAAATATATGAAAGAAAAGTTCAAAATAAAGGGACAGCTGAGGACATATATGCAGTGGCCGCTTTATCTGAGCGCATTGTTGATTGCCGCAAATACGGTGATTGGCGCAGCCAGCACAAAAGCAGGCATTATTATGGCGGTTTTTACACTTTTGTATATAGGCGTAGCTGTCTGGCTTTATACTTACAGAAGGAGACTTCTGCTCAGTGGACTTGTGGAATTTTCTGCGGAATACTCCTGGATGCAGAAGCAGCTCCTTACAGATCTGGAAATACCATTTGGTATGTCAGATGAGAACGGAAGAATTCTCTGGGGAAATACAATGTTTTCAGAAGTATTGGGGGAAGAAAAGCCTCTAAAGCTTACAAGAAAGAACATCATGACTGTTTTTCCGGAAATAACAAAGGAAGTATTAAAGCTTGGCGAGGGTACCGCAGTCCTTCATGCCGATTGCAATGAAAGGAAATATCAGATCCGCTTAAAAGCAATTTATATGAAAGATTCACCGGAAGCTATTATCCCCTCCATTAGCATGGAAGCTGCCAGTCAGATGCTTGTGGCGATCTATCTTTTTGATGAAACGGAAATCCTTACTTACAAGAAGATGGTGGATGACCAGAAGATGGTTGCCGGTCTTATTTATCTGGATAATTATGATGAGGCCTTGGAGAGTGTGGAAGAGGTACGGCGTTCCCTGCTTACCGCCCTCATTGACCGGAAGATCAACAAATACATCACCAATATGAATGGAATCGTTAAGAAACTGGAAAAGGATAAGTATTTTATTGCTATAAAGCAGTCCTATATAGCAGAACTTAAGGAAAACAGGTTTTCTATTCTCGAAGAAGTAAAAACTGTCAATATCGGCAATGAGATGGCGGTAACCTTAAGCATTGGCCTTGGAATGAACGGAGACAGTTATTACCGAAATTACGATTTAGCACGAATCGCCATCGATATGGCCCTTGGAAGGGGAGGTGATCAGGCAGTAATCAAGGATGGCGAACGGATCCAGTATTTTGGAGGCAAAGCTCAGCAGGTGGAAAAGACCACCCGCGTAAAGGCTCGTGTGAAGGCACATGCACTCAGGGAGCTGATGGAGACAAAAGACCGGCTGTTGATCATGGGACACCGTTTAACAGATATTGATGCCTTTGGTGCTGCTGTTGGGATTTATCGCATTGCAACTGCCATGGATAAGAAGGCCAATATTATCATTAATGAAGTTACCACCTCGGTCCGCCCTATGTTGGACCGTTTTGTAGGTAATCCTGATTACCCGGATGATTTATTTTTAACAGGTTCGAAAGCAGCAGATCTTGTGGATTCCAATACCCTTTTGGTAGTGGTAGATGTGAACCGTCCCAGTATAACCGATGCGCCGGAGCTTCTTCGTCTTGTGAAAACAATTGTTGTTTTGGATCACCACAGACAGAGCAGTGAAATCATTGACAATGCAGTCCTTTCTTATGTAGAACCATATGCCTCATCTTCCTGTGAGATGGTAGCTGAGGTACTGCAGTATATTGCAGATGGAATCAAGATCAAATCTCCGGAAGCTGATGCCCTGTATGCAGGGATCGTCATTGATACAAATAATTTCACTAACCAGGCAGGCGTCAGAACCTTTGAAGCCGCTGCATTTTTAAGAAGAAATGGTGCGGACGTTGTCCGTGTCCGGAAGATGTTCCGGGATAACTTAGTTGATTATAAAGCAAAAGCAGAAGCTGTCCGGGCTGCAGAGATTTTTGAAGGCTGTTTTGCCATCAGCGTATGTTCTTCCGTAGGAATAGGAAGTCCAACAGTCGTAGCAGCCCAGGCGGCTAATGAGCTGCTTGACATAGCCGGGATCAAGGCATCCATTGTAATGACAGATTATAATCATGCGGTATATGTCAGCGCCCGCTCCATTGATGAAGTTAATGTTCAGGTTATGATGGAAAAACTGGGCGGAGGGGGTCACCGCAGTATTGCAGGTGCCCAGCTCGCAGGTATCGGTATTGAAGAAGCTAAAACCCGCATAAAAGCGGTTATTAAAGAGATGTTAGAGAAGGGAGACATATCATAATGGAAGTTGTATTATTAGAAGACGTAAAGGCATTAGGTAAAAAGGGGCAGATCGTTACGATCAATGATGGGTATGCGAGAAATTTCATTCTCCCGAAGAAGCTTGGTATCGAAGCAACAACAAAGAATTTAAATGACCTAAAGCTTCAAAAGGCCAATGAGGCCAGAATTGCTGCAGAACATTTGGAAGCTGCCAGGGAACTAGGAGCTAAGATTTCCGAAACCCATATCACCTTGACAATGCGCGCTGGAGAGGGCGGGAGAGCTTTTGGTTCTGTATCGGGAAAAGAAATCTCTGCTGCTATTAAGAACCAGCTGGGATATGATATTGATAAGAAGAAACTGATCATTACCGAACCCCTTAAGACATTTGGTTCTCATGAGGTTCCTGTTAAGCTTCATAAGGATGTTATTGCAAAATTAATTGTTAAGGTAGAAGAAAGCTAGGAGGCATGAACATGGATGATGCTCTGATCAAACGGGTGCTTCCTCACAGCATTGAGGCAGAGCAATCCGTCATCGGTTCCATGCTGATGGACCGGGATGCAATCATCACGGCTTCCGAGATTGTTACAGCAGGAGATTTTTACCAGCACCAGTATGGCATCATGTTTGAGGCTATGCTGGAGCTTTTTAATGAGAATTTACCAGTGGATCTGGTGACTCTTCAAAACCGTTTAAAGGAGAAGGATGTCCCTCCCGAGGTTTCAAGCCTGGACTTTGTAAGGGATATCATCACCACGGTTCCAACATCAGCCAATATAAAATCTTATGCCAACATTGTGCGGAACAAAGCCGTTTTGCGGCGGCTTATTAAAGC
>JAEWRS010000123.1 GCA_023398855.1 Bacillota bacterium | reverse complement strand
GTACAATGTAAGAGCTGACATGAAGAATAAGCCGGCTCCCCTTCTAAACCCCGGAACCTTACAGCCAATGTCTGAGGAGGAACTAGGAACTGTATTTTGCAAGGAACTGGTAAAACAAGAGTTGGATCATGATAATCGTTTTATAGAAATCCCGGAAAAAATCCGTGATTTTTATAAAATGTACCGTCCGGCTCCGTTAGTAAGAGCATACTGCCTGGAAGAGAAGCTTAAGACTCCGGCTAAGATTTATTACAAATTTGAAGGCAATAATACAAGCGGAAGCCATAAGCTGAATTCTGCTATTGCACAGGCCTATTACGCAAAGGAACAAGGGTTAAAGGGAGTGACTACTGAGACCGGGGCAGGGCAATGGGGTACAGCCCTTTCCATGGCATGCTCTTATCTGGACTTGGACTGTAAGGTATATATGGTTAAGTGTTCTTATGAGCAAAAGCCCTTCCGCAGAGAGGTGATGCGCACCTATGGCGCAAGCGTGACCCCGTCTCCGTCAGAGCTAACTGAGGTAGGAAGAAAAATCCTGGCGGATCACCCGGGAACAACAGGAAGTCTGGGCTGTGCTATTTCTGAGGCGGTTGAGGTGGCAACCCATACCGATGGGTACCGGTATGTGCTGGGAAGCGTGCTAAACCAGGTACTGCTTCATCAGTCGGTGATTGGAATGGAAGCCAAGATTGCAATGGATAAATATGGAATTAAGCCAGATATTATCATTGGCTGTGCAGGCGGCGGCTCCAATCTGGGTGGATTGATCGCTCCGTTTATGGGCGAAAAGCTCAGGGGTGAGGCAGATTACCGGTTTATTGCAGTAGAACCTGCATCCTGCCCAAGCCTGACACGAGGCATTTACGCTTATGATTTTTGTGATACCGGAATGGTTTGCCCGCTGGCTAAAATGTATACCCTTGGAAGTGGATTTATCCCATCAGCAAACCATGCAGGAGGTCTGAGGTATCATGGGATGAGTTCCACTTTGTCACAGCTTTATCATGACGGATTTATGGAAGCACGTTCTGTAGAACAGACCGCTGTATTCGAGGCAGCAGAACAGTTTGCAAGAGTAGAAGGGATTCTGCCGGCACCGGAAAGCAGTCATGCCATAAAGGCTGCGATTGACGAGGCTTTAGCATGCAAAGAAACAGGAGAAGAGAAGACGATTCTCTTTGGGCTTACAGGCACAGGTTATTTTGATATGCTGGCATATGAGAAATTCCATGATGGAATGATGACAGATTATATCCCGTCAGATGACGATCTGAAAGCAGGATTTGACGGAATCCCAAGGTTTCCGGGGAATATGGAATAAACATTCTTTTATGAAAAAATAAGGGCAGCGGGCAAAAGAAAACAGGTACTGGTTCTCTTTTGCCCGCTGCCCTTTTTCTCTATCCATTTAACAGAATCCGGCGCACATATGCAGGATTTTCCTATAATTTCAGTGACTGTTGTAGAAAATCCCATCTTGTGGTATGCTATAAAAGAATTATGCCCAGAATTTACCTGGCTAAAAAATGTGTAGAATGGAGGCTGGCATATGGCGTTCGTATTTTGGCTTATGGCCGTTTCCTGTATTATTTATTATATTGTGATCGTTCTTTATTCAGGTCTGACCACATCCTTTTCTTTTATATGGATTGTATTTGCTGCCATATGCATGTTGCTGCCGGTAGGTTGGGAGACTTATGCGAAACATAAAGATAAGGTTCCCTTATGGATTCCGGTGTCAGTGATTACCATATGCAGCACCGGGATTCTGGTGTTTCTGGTAGTTGAGATTCTGGTATTTACAGGAGTCGCTGCCCGGGATACTTCCAGTCTTGACTATGTCATTGTGCTGGGGGCCAGGGTAAAAGAAACCGGAATCAGCAAATCTTTGAAGAAACGGCTGGATAAAGCCATGGAGTACATGGATGACAATCCCTCTACGATTTTGGTGCTGTCCGGCGGTCAGGGAGATGATGAACCTGTCAGCGAAGCCGAAGCAATGAGGGATTATCTGGTATTTAACGGAGTAAAAGAGGAGCAGCTGATGCTAGAGACCCGTTCCACCAGCACAGTTGAGAATATTGCGTACAGCCGTGTGGTCATTGAAGAGGACCAGGCGGAAAAGAAAGCCCGCCGGCAAGACCAGCCGATTTTTATGGAGCCGGGGACCTTTGAGGAGGTGCCTGATAAGCCGATTAAAATTGGTGTCCTCACTAGTGACTTTCATGTTTTCCGGGCTCTGAATATTGGAAAAAAATGGGGAATACCGGATATCTATGGCATATCCTGTGAATCTGACCCCATTCTTTTCGTACACTTTTGTGTCAGAGAATGTGCGGCCATATTAAAAGACAAATTAGTGGGCAACATGTAATTACACGAATGCATTGAGCAGCGGGAAACAGGCAATGAAATCCTTCACAATCCCCTGCTGCACTGCAGACTTACGTATAATATGAATATGCAGGAGGAAATAACAAAGAATGAATCAATTGAAAAACCTTGCAGCCTATGAGGTTGTGGAAGAAAAAGTAATTAAGGAGATCAACGCATCGGGATGTGTGCTCCGCCATAAAAAAAGCGGGGCAAGAGTCTTTTGCGTGTCCTGCGATGATGAGAATAAGGTGTTTTCCATCGGATTCCGTACCCCACCTTCAGACAGCACCGGAGTTGCCCACATTCTGGAGCACAGCGTACTTTGCGGATCAGATCAGTTTCCAGTGAAAGATCCATTTGTGGAGCTGGTAAAAGGCTCTCTTAACACCTTCTTAAATGCAATGACCTATCCTGATAAGACGGTTTACCCGGTAGCAAGCTGCAATGATAAGGATTTTCAGAATTTGATGAATGTGTATCTGGATGCGGTATTTCATCCAAATATTTATAAAGAACCGAAGATTTTCAAGCAAGAAGGCTGGCATTATGAGCTGGAAAGCCTGGAATCTGATTTGATTTACAATGGAGTGGTATATAACGAGATGAAGGGTGCATTTTCTTCTCCGGAAGAAGTACTGGACCGTTATACGAGGAAAACCCTTTTTCCGGATAACTGCTACGGTCAGGAATCAGGAGGTGATCCCACTTTTATCCCGGACTTAACCTATGAAGATTTCCTGGCTTTTCATCAGAGATATTATCATCCGTCCAACAGCTATATTTACCTGTACGGGGATATGGACATGGCAGAAAAGCTTTCCTGGATGGATGAGAAGTATTTAAGCCATTACGATGAAATAACCATTGACTCCAGGATCCCAAAGCAGAAGCCATTTTTAAAACCAGTGGAGGGTGAGACGTTCTATTCCATTACCGAAGGAGAATCTGAAGAAAATGCCACTTATCTTTCTATCAGTACTGCAGTTGGTACCGGTCTGGACCCCAAATTATATATTGCCTTCCAGATTCTGGAATATACTCTTTTGGATGCTCCTGGGGCGCCATTAAAACAGGCCCTGATTGACGCCGGGATCGGACAGGACATTTTAGGCGGATATGATAATGGCATTCTTCAGCCCTATTTTTCTGTTATTGCCAAAAATGCTAATAAGGAACAGCGGGGAGAATTTCTTGCAGTAGTAAAAGGGACTTTAAGAAAGCTTTCTGATGAGGGGATCAATAAAAAGAGTTTGAAGGCAGGAATGAATTACTATGAATTCCGTTACCGTGAGGCGGATTACGGTTCAGCTCCCAAGGGACTGATGTATGGTCTTCAATGCATGGACAGCTGGCTATATGACGGAGACCCCATGATGCATTTAGAATATCAGGATACCTTTGCCTATTTAAAGGACGTAGTGGATGACGGATATTTTGAACAGCTCATCAGGGAATATCTGCTGGATAATACTTTTGAAGCGCTCTTAATCGTAAGCCCACAAAAGAATTTAACGGCAATGGTAGAGGAAAAGGTAGCAAAAAAACTGGCTGAATATAAAGCATCTCTTTCACAGGAAGAGCTTCTTAGTCTGGCGGAAGAGACCAGAGCATTAAGAGAATACCAGGAAACTCCATCACCACAGGAGATGCTGGAGCTGATCCCAATGCTCAGGAGGGAAGACATTACCAGAGAGCCGGAAGAGATCATATGGGAAGAAAAATCGGTTCATGGACTGAAGGTCATTCACCACGAAATGTTCACCTCAGGAATCGGGTACTTGAAAGTGATGTTTGACACTTCTGCAGTACCTGTTGAGGATCTGCCTTATGTAGGCTTTTTGAAATCCCTGCTGGGTTATGTTAATACCGAAAATTTCACTTATGGAGACCTGACCAGTGAGATCCATTTAAACAGCGGCGGCGTCAGCTTCAGCGTGACCTCTTACCCTGATTTAAGGAATAAGGGAGAGTTTAAAGGATTCTTTATGGCAAGTGCCAGGGTGCTTTATGAGAAACTGGATTTTGGTTTCTCTATTCTGGGTGAGATTCTCACTCGTTCTATTTTGGATGATGAAAAACGTGTGGGAGAAATCATCAGTGAAACCAGATCAAGGGCCAGAATGAAGTTGGAAGGCTCCTGCCATTCGGCTGCGGTTGCCAGAGCCACCTCCTATTTCTCCGCCACTTCTTATTTTAATGATCTGACCGGAGGAATCGGGTATTATGAGTTTCTGGAGAATTTGGAAAAAGAATACCCCTCCAATAAAAAGGAGATCATTGCCCGTTTAAAAGCGGTGATGGATAAGATTTTTACTGTGGAAAACATGCTGGTCAGCTATACGGCTGATCAGGAAGGATATAAGCAGCTCCCTGCTGCTTTGGAAAAGCTTACTTCAATCCTGCCTGAAGGAGAAGGAACCCGTTATCCCTTTGCTTATACACCAGGAAACAGGAATGAAGGTTTCTGCACCGCTTCTCAGGTCAATTATGTGGCCAGATGTGGAACTTTTGCAGGCAGCGGCCAGGAATATACAGGGGCTCTTAAAATCTTAAAGGTTATTTTAAGTTATGATTATTTGTGGATTAATTTAAGAGTCAAGGGCGGTGCTTATGGTTGTATGAGTGGATTTGGCCGTTCTGGTGAAGGGTACTTTACTTCCTACCGGGATCCAAATGTAGTTGAAACAAACCGGATCTATGACGGAATTGTGGATTATTTAGAGAATTTCCAGGCAACAGACAGGGATATGACAAAGTATGTCATCGGTACAATCAGTGATATGGATGTGCCTTATCCTCCGTCCACCAGAGGAAACCGGGGTCTTTCTGCCTATTTATCCGGCGTGGATCGGGAGATGATGGAAAAAGAACGGGAAGAGGTATTACAAGCCACCCAGGAAGATATGAGAAGCCTGGCACCTATTGTAAAAGCTGTTCTGGGCACGGGAAGCCTCTGTGTCATTGGTAATGGAGACAAAATCAGTGCGGATAAAGAGCTTTTTGGAGAGACCAAGAATTTATTCCACTCATGATATAAGGATTTACAGGCATACCTTTATGTCCAAAAAGCATGGACATGAAAGACGAAAGGAAAACACACATGGAGAAAAATTATAAATCAGGTTTCGTTACCCTGATCGGGCGTCCCAACGTTGGAAAATCCACACTGATGAATCATCTCATCGGCCAGAAGATTGCTATTACTTCCGATAAGCCCCAGACTACCAGAAACAGGATTCAGACTGTGTATACG
>JAEWRS010000103.1 GCA_023398855.1 Bacillota bacterium | reverse complement strand
CATGTGAGTCTTCCACTGCTTTGTACTGTCAAGGGAATCCACATGGATACCCCTGTCAATGTATGCACCTCCGGTCTTTGCAATCTCGCTTAAAGGCCGTTCAATTCCATCAAAGATGTTGTTTAATATGCCTGGTGCAAGAGTGACTGATACTGGAAAGCCAGAGGAGGAGACCGTTTCTCCCGGTTTTAAGCCGCTGGTTTCTTCGTACACCTGGACAATGGTGCGGCGGTCCGTAAGGCCGATAACCTCGCCGACTAAATGGTCTTTGCCTACATAGACCATTTCATTCATTCGGAATCCTGAATCACCTTTTAAATAAATGACAGGACCATTGATGCCGGATATAGTACCTGTATTAGTCATTGGCCATACCTCCAATCAGATCCTTTACGTCAAAGCGGAAGTCACGTTTTGCTTCTGCCAGTTTTGTTTGAAAGGAATTATCAATTAAAATATGCCTGGAAGGAATGACTGACCGGGTTCCTCCCAAAAAGGAATATTCGCTCACTCGGATATCGGAACCTTCGGTAATGGACAGTTTGTTAATCTTATCTTCATCCGCGGGATCAATGTAAATGGTAATAAATTCCTTTTTTGCCAGGGCCTTGGCTTCCTTAATCTGTTTTTCCAATAGTTTTGTGTATCCCGGAGATTCCATGAATATGGCCAGTTTATCCCGAAGCTCTGAAAACAGCTTATCTTTCAGCTCATCCTGTTTTTTACCAAAGGTCCGCTTCATGCCGATCTGCTCCATGGAAAGCCTTTTGTTGATCTCCCGTTCAATCTGCTCACTTTCTAAGTTAACCTGATGGCCTGCCCTGCGTCTGGCATCCTCTTGATGCTCCGAAAAGGTCTGCTCTAAGGCTGCCGTATATTCATCAAGCATCTTTGCACTGCGGGTTCTGGCATCTTCCATACAAAATTCCAGAAAATGCTGTAATTTTTCCTCAGTTGTCAAGATGACCACCTCTTTCTTATAGTTTTAATCCGATGGCTTCATTCACGTAATCCGTGATAAAGTTCGGCTTGCGGCCGGTACCATGGCGATCAGGAATCTCCACGATCAATGGGAGCTTGCGGTTCAGCTTCACATCATTGATGATATCCGGAAACTCTTTTCCGAACTTTTCCGTCAGGAGAATGATCCCGATCTCTTTATCGGCCAGGACTTTATCCAGTTCACGTTTCAGTTCCGCTTTTTCGTGGACGACAGCGCCTTCCACTCCGGCTAACCTCAGGCCAGTCCAGGTGTCCACGTTGTCGCTGATCAAATACATTTTCATCGATTACAGCTTTCCTAAGATCATGAAAGAAATGATCAGACCATACAGACAAACGCCTTCGGCAAGCCCTACGAAGATCAGTGATTTACCAAGTATGGAACCATCCTCACTGATGGCACCTAAAGCAGCGCTTGCAGCCGCTGAAACGGCGATTCCTCCGCCGATGCAGGCAAGTCCCGTGGACAGTGCGGCAGCCAAGTATCCCATTCCTGCAACGCTTCCTGCGCCAGTGTTGGCTGCCTCTGCAGCGGCTGCCTGACCGTTAAACAGGAATACACTGGAAATGATCATGGTTCCAAAAAATAAAAGTGCGTTGACGCCCAGTGCGGTTTTATACCGGCCCTTTGTTTTTTCACCCATGGCAAAGGCGCCAAAGGGGACTGCGATACTTAAGGTCAATGCGATTGCTAATGTTATTTTTACTAAGATTGACATAATATTACCTCCATTTTGGTTTTTAATTTTTCTTTCCGTATGGTTTAAACTCCCGGCCGGTTCCCCGGTAAAAACGGCTGAACAATTCATAATATTCCAGACGCAGAACCTGAATTCCTACGATCAGGCCTTCCATGCCGCAAACGAATAAGTTGCCTAAAATAACAACCAGCCAGTTGGGATTTCCTGCTTCTGCACCGGATAGCATGAGCACCACCTGCATCATGGCTGCGTGGCTGATTGCAAAGGCCCCCACACGGACAAAGGAAAGGGTGTTGGAAAAGTAGCTTAAAAGCACTTCAAACAGTTCGAAAAAGCCCTGAACCACAAACATGCCCTTTTCCTTTGGCATGATCTGGGCTTTTCTTTCCACCAGATTTGTGAGTGGTTCCTTAAAGAACATGACAGCCAAAGGAAGGCCAAACATGATCACAAGGAGTATGGCGGCCGGAACAGGGTTTTGAGTCATATAAAGAACAATGGTGAGCACAAGGCTTGCATAGAATACAAGTCCTGCCGTACCGTTTGTGTCAAACAGGGTCTTTTCCGGGTCATGAAAACGGATGCTGTTTATGATGTTTAATACCATGGTCATCAGGATAATTCCCATGCCTATTGAAATCGCTACAATAAATACGGTATTCAGCTTTCCGATAAAGGGCAGGTTGGTCATGTGCTCCATGGGGCGGAGCCAGATAGCGTGTATTATATCTTCGAACCCGAAAAAGCTGCCAAACAGGAATCCAAATATGGTTGAGAAGAATCCGCAGCAGGATAAAATAGCCGCCAGATTCAATTTCTTCAGCCGGTAAAGGAGAAGTCCTCCAAACAGCAGGCACAATCCCTGCCCCACATCCCCGAACATAAAGCCAAAAAGGAAGGAGTAGGTGATGCCGATCAATATGGTGGGGTCAATCTCATTGTACTCAGGAAGGCCATACATCTGCAGGAACATTTCAAATGGCTTAAATAGCTTTGGGTTGTGAAGCTTGGTTGGAGGCTTGCTTAAAATTTTGTTATGGTCATCCTCCATGAAGCAGAAGGTTTTTTTGTCATCAGAAATTTCTTTCTGAAAAGCGGAGGCATCCCGGTTTCTCATCCAACCGCAGATAATGTAAAAGGTGTTGACGTTCTGCTTGGTGCATGCTGCCAGCTTTCTCACATTAAAGTTGGTTGAAAATGTTTCCAGCTTTCTGTATGCTCCTGATAAGTCCTCCTGTCTTGCCACCAGAAGTCCTGACAACTGCTTTCGGATGCCATTAATGGAAGCCTGCAGGGTACTGATCTTTTCTTCCAGAGAATGAATGGCGTCCAGAGGAGTTCCTTCATATTCATCAGGTAAAAAAAAGCGTTCAAAATGCATGGAGGCGAAAATGGCATCGATCTGGTTTGATATGGTTTCCGGTGCAAAGTAAACCAGCCAAACATACTCATCATCCTCCCGGCATTTATAAAGGACAGTATCAATGGTATCATATACGTAGTTCTCAAATTTGTTGTAATACTCATGAGAAATACGCCCAAAACGGAATTTAATGTACTTAAAATGAAGGATGGAGCTTAAATCATAATTAAGTCCGGTGAACGGAAGGATTCGGTCCAGGGACTGTCTGTAGGAATTTTGCTCGGTCACAAGGGCCTCTTCCTTTGCAGTCAGTTCTTTTACCTGTTCTCCGATCTCTGCGACAATTTCAGCGGCCCGTTCTATGGAAACTTTTTTCCGGCTGTTTTCTAAAACTCCCGGCGGGAGCAGCTGCGTCAGCTCCGTTACTCGCTGGTGTGCATCCTTGTATGGATTGGTTTCAATATAAGGTCTTAAGTCTTTTACCGTTTTTAACTCCGACAGGGCATTTTCCAAATGGATTTCATACTTGGATAAATAGGTGTCGATGACCCGGTCAATATCTTCCTTGGGTCCGGTGATACTTAAGAATTTCATCTTTTCTATCACGGAAAAGCAACCCCCTTTACTTTTTTACAACATAGGAGATAATTTCA
>JAEWRS010000060.1 GCA_023398855.1 Bacillota bacterium | reverse complement strand
GATGTGCAGACCAAGCTGACAACGGCAGCTACCTCCAAGAGCTTAAACACACTGCCGGATATTTTGCTGATGCAGGATAATGCATTCCAGAAGAATGTGATCAGCTACCCCGATGCATTTAAGGACCTGACCAATAGCGGAATTGATTATTCCCAGTTTCCAAAGGCCAAAATAGCTTACTCTGTTGTAGGAGAGAAAAATTATGGTGTTCCTTTTGACAACGGAGCCGCTGTTGCTGCATACCGAACTGATGTGTTAAAAGAGGCAGGATTTACGGAGGAAGATTTTACGGATATTACCTGGACCAAGTACCAGTCCATGGGGGAGGATATTTTAGCTAAGACAGGTAAGCCTCTGTTATCTTGTATGTCGGGAGAGTCCGACTTGATCATGATCATGCTGCAATCAGCAGGCGGCAGCCTTTTTGACAAGGATGGAAATCCTAGCATGGTTGGAAACGATAAGCTGAAAAAGGTTATGGAAATCTATGTTTCCCTTGTAAAAAGCGGAGTTCTTATAGAGGTCAATGACTGGGATCAGTATGTGGGAACCATGACAAACAGCACTGTGGCAGGCACCATTAATGGCTGCTGGATCATGGCAAGCATTCAGACAGCAGAGGATCAGTCCGGTAAATGGGCAATCACCAATATCCCTATGCTTGAGGGAATAGACGGTGCAACAAACTATTCCAATAACGGCGGTTCCAGCTGGGCCATAACCACTGGAAGCAAGAATCCCGAGCTGGCGGCTGATTTTCTTTCAAAGACCTTTGCAGGAAGTGTTCCTTTCTATGAGACCATTCTGCCAAAATCGGGTGCTCTGGCAACCTATCTTCCGGCAGCCGGCAGCAAGGTTTATGAAGAACCACAGACATTCTTCGGCGGAAAGCCTGTATATACCCAGATCACAGATTTCGCGTCAAAGGTTCCTTCCAATAATACAGGCGTTTACTATTACGAGGCCCGTGATGCGGTGGCAACTGCCATTACTCATGTGGTTTCAGGAGCAGACATTGAAGCAGAAATCAAGACTGCTGAGGACACAGTAAAGTTTGCTATGGGTAAATGATCATAAGAGGGAGGAGGTGTTTTAGTGGGAAATTCAAAGAAAAAGCTGTCATTAGGTCAGAAGCAGAGTCTGGCAGGCTGGGTTTTTTTAACACCAGCAGTCGTATTGATAGCTGTTATGAGCTTTCTGCCAATGATTCAGGCGCTGTTCTTATCCTTTCAGACAGGAATTGGCACGGCAATGAAGTGGACAGGCGGGACTAATTATGTAAGAATGTTCAAGGATCCTGTTTTTATGCAGGCACTGAAAAACAATTTTATTTATCTGATCATACAAGTCCCCATTATGTTAATATCAGCTCTGATCCTGGCTTCCCTGCTGAACCATAAGGATCTTCGGTTTAAGGGCTTTTTCCGCACAGCGATTTTTCTGCCCTGCGCCACCTCTCTGGTATCCTATGCGGTTGTTTTTCGTTCCCTGTTTGCCGTGGATGGACTGGTCAATATTGTCCTTATAAAGTCTGGTCTTTTGTCCAAAGGATACAATTTTCTGGGACATCCCAATTCCGCCAGGATCGTGATCATTTTGGCCCTGATCTGGAGATGGACAGGCTATAACATGGTGTTTTATCTTTCCGGTCTGCAAAACATTGAGTATTCCGTGTACGAAGCAGCTAAGATTGACGGAGCTTCCCCTCTCCAGTCCCTTTTCCGGATAACGATTCCACTTTTAAAACCAACCATCCTGCTGACCGCTATTATGTCAACTAATGGTACGCTGCAGCTGTTCGATGAGTCCGTAAACTTAACCAACGGCGGTCCGGCCAATACCACCATAACCATGTCACACTATATCTATAATGTATCGTTTAAGTATGTGCCTAATTTCGGGTACGCTGCTTCCATGTCTTACTTAATCCTGATCCTGGTGGCTGTCCTTGCATATATGCAGATGAAGGTAGGTGATAAGCGTGACTAAAGGCAGAAAATTTTTGTCTTATGCATTTTTGACCATTGTATCTGTGATCTCTGTATTTCCCTTGTATTGGATGATGGTTGCGGCAACCAATAAAAGCGTGGATGTGACCAGAGGGACCCTGATCTTTGGCACAGCACTTTTTGACAATATAAAGAAGCTGTTTGCTTCCCAGAACATTGTCACTGCTCTGGGGAATTCTTTTAAGTACTCCATCATCATGACCCTGATTTCCCTTCTGGTGTGTTCTGTTGCAGGGTATGGGTTTGAGGTATTTCATGACAAGGCAAAGGACCGGGTCATGGGTGTGATCCTGCTGGCCATGATGGTTCCCTTTGCGGCGACCATGATCCCCTTGTACCGGATGTTTTCAAGTGCAAGGCTGTTAAACAGCACCCTGGGATTTATCCTTCCAACCATATCCACACCGTTCCTGATCATGATGTTCCGGCAAAGTGCCCGATCCTTTCCGGCTGATATTATGGAGGCGGCCAGGCTTGACGGATTAACGGAATTCCAGATTTTTTACCGGATGTTTCTTCCAACCATGCGATCTACCTATGCAGCGGCCATGACCATTACCTTTATGAGTGCCTGGAACAGTTATCTCTGGCCCAAGGTAATCATGTCTGATGCCCGCAGCATAACCATGCCAATGCTGGTGGCAAACTTAACAGAAGGATATGTGACTGATTATGGAATTTTAATGTTGGCCGTACTGGTCTGTACCATTCCAACGGTGATTGTTTTCTTCCTGCTGCAGAGAAGCTTTGCAGAAGGCATCACCGGAGCAGTCAAGTAAATAGCCATTACAGCAGATGCTGCGGCCGATTTCCAATTCAGGAAGGCGGCCGCGGTATTTTTTGAAACTCAATAAGCAGACAGGAATAACGAAAGGAATAGAAAAATATGAAAAACTGCAGCATTTGGCATGGCGGGGATTACAGCCCTGAGCAGTGGCTCCATGAGCCTGAGATCTTAAAGAAAGACTTAGAATACATGAAAAAGGCTGGGATCAATACGGTGACAATGGGAATGTTCGCCTGGTCCTTTCTGGAGCCGGAGGAGGGAATATTTGACCTTTCCTGGTTAAAGGATCGGGTAGATATTCTCTATGAAAACGGGATATCCACCATCATGGGAACTCCGTCCGGTGCCCGCCCCAAATGGCTGGCTGACCGGTACCAGGAGGTGCTGCGGGCAGATGACACAGGAAGACGAAAGCGATTTGGGGGACGGCACAATCATTGCTATACCTCTCCTGTGTACAGGGAGAAAATAAAGACTGTCAATGAAAAGCTGGCAGAACAGTTTGCCTTCCACCCAGGAGTATGCATGTGGCATATCTCCAATGAATATGGCGGGGATTGCCACTGTCCCTTGTGTCAGGACGCTTTCCGGAAATGGCTGGAAAAAAGGTACGGTACCATTGAGCGCTTGAACAGAAGCTGGTGCACGGCCTTTTGGAGTCATGGCTATCAGTTCTTTGACCAGGTAGAGAGCCCTTCATCCATTGGGGAAACCATGGTCCATGGTTTGAATCTGGACTGGAAGCGGTTTGTGACGGATCAGACCATGGATTTTGCCCGGTGGGAGGCCGCCTCTTTGCGGGATGCCGGTGCAAAACAGCCTGTTACCACCAATTTCATGTATGACTATCAGGGACTTAATTACCAGAAGCTTTCTCAGGAAGTGGATGTCATTTCCTGGGACACGTATCCTTTATGGCATAAAGAAAAGGAAATCCATACGGCCAGGGACAATGGCATGCAGCATGATTTTATGAGAAGCTTAAAGAAGAAGCCTTTTCTGCTCATGGAGTCCTGCCCGGGCAGTACAAACTGGCAGGGAGTCAGTAAGCTGAAAAAACCAGGACTTTTAAGATTGGCTTCCTGGCAGGCTGTTGCCCATGGGTCAGACAGTGTCTTGTATTTTCAGATACGCCAAAGCCCGGGAAGCTGCGAAAAATTTCATGGGGCCGTCATCGACCACTACGGAAATACGGACACCAGGGTATTTGGGGAGGTCAGCCTCATAGGAAAAGAGCTTGCATTTCTGGGAGAATTGGCCGGAACCGGAGTACGGCCCCAGGCGGCCCTGATCTATGACGTGGAAAACC
>JAEWRS010000059.1 GCA_023398855.1 Bacillota bacterium | reverse complement strand
TCCTCAACCAGAATAAAAACGGCCTGAGAATAACGATAGCCTGCAATTATTCCCGGAATAATAAGAAGCAGGGTCCATAAAAAAACAAGCAGTGCTATCATTAAAGACAATCCCAGCGCCTTTAATAAATATCTGACAGAACCAAACAGATCCCCATATGACATCGTCTGCTCCCTGTTTGCACCCTTTAAGCAATAATGCTGATAGCCAAACTGGATAATGGTGCTGACAATAAAATAAATAACCATGAAAATAATACTGCTCACCGTAAATGCCCCCATCTGGCTAATGTCCCCGTAAGCAACGGCATTCTCAATCATGCCTTCCCATATGTTTAAAAATCCCTGAACAATGGAAAATATTACTGTAATAACTCCAAAAATCAATGTTACTATATAAGGATTTACAAAAGCCTCACTCATGGCGGCCTTTGCATCCATTTTTAAAGGTACTCTATTCATATAATTCCTCCTAATTTCTTTTTTGTGTTTGATTTTCAAAGATTATTTTAGCAGTTTTAATCAATAATTGCAATTATTTACTTTAAAACATGAAACCGGAAACTGTTTGCTACAGATTCAGCTTATCATAGCTTTTTTCAAGATACAATTTTAATTTCCCTTTTAGCTCCTGATGCTTCTCTTCTTCCAGCTCAGGATCCTCGGCAAACAACTGCTTCACTTCCTCTGATACCGTTTTTAGCAGATTTACATCTGTAAAAATATCACCCAGTTTAAATTCCAAATCTCCGCTCTGCCTGATGCCGAAAATATCTCCCGGTCCCCGGAGCTTTAAATCCTCTGAAGCAATAAAAAAGCCATCATTGGACTGGTTTAATATATCCAGGCGCTCTTTGGTCCCTTCCTGCTCAGAAGCACCCACCATGATGCAGTAAGATTGGTGTTTCCCACGTCCAACGCGTCCTCTTAGCTGATGAAGCTGGGCAAGGCCAAAGCGTTCAGCATTTTCAATCATCATAACCGTTGCATTAGGAACATTCACCCCCACTTCAATTACAGTGGTAGAAACCAGGACCTTGATATCACCTCCTGCAAACCTCTCCATGATTGCGTTTTTTTCCTTTGGCTTCATTTTACCATGAAGATATTCCACGGCAATTCCCGGAAGAGCCTCCCGCAAAGTTTTTGTATAATCCAGCACATTTTCCGCATCAATCATCTCGCTGGCTTCTACCATAGGGCAGATTACGTATGCCTGGCGTCCGTCTGCAATTTCTTTTTTGATAAATTCATACGCTTTTTGTCTGTATCCTGTATCCACAACACAGTTTTTAATGGGCAGACGGTTGGCAGGCAGCTCATCAATCACCGAGATGTCCAGGTCCCCGTAAATGATGATCGCTAAGGTTCTGGGGATTGGTGTGGCACTCATTACCAGCACATGAGGCTCTTCTCCCTTTTTACCCAGCATTTCCCGTTGACTGACTCCGAACCGGTGTTGTTCATCGGTAATTACCAGCGCCAGATTGTCAAATACCACTTTCTCCTGAATCAGTGCATGAGTACCGATTATGATGTCCGCTTCATGGGAAGCAATCTTTTCGTAGGCAATCCTTTTTTCCTTCGCTGTCATGGAGCCTGTAACAAGTATAGGCTTTTTATCAATCTGGTGGGCAGCAAACAGTTCTTCCATAGATTCAAGATGCTGCTTTGCCAGAACTTCCGTAGGCGCCATGAGTGCTCCCTGATATCCGTTATATGCTGCCTGTAAAAGAGAAAGGATCGCAATAATTGTCTTGCCGGAACCCACATCTCCCTGAATTAATCGGTTCATGACACGGCCTTGAGATAAATCACCATATATCTCAAACAGGACTTTCTCCTGGGCACTGGTTAGGGAATAGGGAAGACGTTTTTTTAAGGCTTCAATTTCCGGAGAAAGATTCAGCACATACGCACTCTTTTTATCCTCTCTTCCCTCTCTCAAACACCGGACAGCCATGAGAAAAAGAAAAAACTCATCAAACACCAGCCTTTTTCTGGCAAATAGCAGTTCACTCCGGTCCGTCGGAAAATGAATATGTTCAATAGCAAAGTTATATTCCGCCAACTCATGCTTTTTGCGTAAATCGGCAGGCAAATAATCCCGTACCATACTTCTGATGCTTAAAGCCTGCTTCTGGGCTCTGACAATGGTTTTATTACTCAGTCCCTTGGTCTGGCCGTAAACAGGCTGCATCGAATGGACTACCTGCTCATAAGCTTCTGCTGTAAATACTTCAGGCTGCTCCATGGTTAAGCGGCCGTTTTTCTTTACCACCCGGCCACGGAAAACAGCCCGCATTCCTGCTTTTAAGGTAGTATGAAGGTATGGCATATTATACCAGGTAAGCAAAAGGGTACCTGTCATATCTTTTAAAGTAGTTGTGATAACCTGGATGTGGCTGTAACGTTTTACATCCGGAGTTTTATATAGCATTCCAGCCACAGCCATCACCTGATCCGGTTTCAGCTCCCCAATGGGCGAAGGCTCCTCATAGGTGTCATAAGCTCTGGGATAATACTCCAAAAGGTCTTCAACTGTTGTTACTCCCACCTTTTGAAACAATTTTCCTGTTTTTTCTCCGATTCCCTTTAGAGAATCAATTGACTCTCGATTCAAAGACAGGCCCCTCCTTCCTTTGTTACCTGCATAGCAAAACCGGGCAGACAGGACTCCATCTGCCCGGTATAAAAATGCCGCTGGCTTTTTTATTCTACTGATATGAGATAATAATAAATCGGCTGACCGCCTGCATGAAGCTCCACCTCACAGTGGGAAAACAACTCTTCTGCTTTTTCTTTCAGCGTTTTTGCCTCTTTTTCCTCCACATCCTTGCCGTAATAAACAGTCACCAATTCTGATTCCTCTTCCACCATGGCCTCCATGGCTTCCAGAACCGTTGCCTTAATGTCCTTTCCAACAGACAGGATTCCATTGTCGCCCAAAGCCATAATGTCCCCTTCCTGGATCTCAATACCATCAATCATGGTATTGCGGACCGCATAAGTGACCTGTCCTGTTTTCACACGGCTCATCTCCTCTGTCATGATCGTCTCATTGTCCTCTGGAGACAGATCAGGCGCAAAATTAATGATGGCAGTAATGCCCTGAGGTATGGTTTTAGAAGGAATCACAATGACCTTCTTATTTTCCACCAGGCTTTTCGCCTGCTCGGCAGCCAATATAATATTTTTGTTGTTTGGAAGAATGTATATGGTATCCGCATTCACCCGGTCAATGGCATTTAACATATCCTCGGTACTGGGGTTCATGGTCTGACCACCCTGAATCAGATAGTCCGCTCCAATCCCACGGAATATTTCGTCAAGCCCTTCCCCAACGGATACAGCAATAAAACCATATAATTTTCTCTTTTCAGACTTTTTTTCCTCCTCAGCTTTCTGCTGAGCCGCAAGCTTTTCCGATTCCTTAATCAGCTTTTCCTGATGCTCTTCCCTCATATTGTCAATCTTCATACGGGATAAAGAACCGTAAGTAAGTGCTCTTTGGATAGCAAGACCAGGGTCATTGGTATGGACATGAACCTTTACCATGTCATCATCCGAAACAACAACAAGAGAATCACCGATGGATTCTAAATACACCTTGAATTCATGCTCCGCTTTTTCGTCATAATATTTTTCCAGATTGATGATAAATTCTGTACAATAACCGAATTTAATATCAATGTCATCCAACTTAGCTCCATGAGCTTCTGCAATGATATCCGGCCGTTTTACTCCCTCTACGGATACATCCACTTCTTTGCCCATAAGGCAGTCAAGAGCTCCCTTCATGACCTGCATAAGCCCCTGTCCGCCGGAATCCACCACTCCTGCCTGTTTTAAAACTGGAAGCATCTCCGGAGTCTGACTCAGTACGAAATCACCGTGATCAATCACCTTTTGACAGAATTCAAGGATATCCTCTGTTTCTATAACCAACTCAGCGGCCTTTTCAGCCATACCTCTGGCTACGGTAAGAATGGTTCCCTCTTTGGGCTTCATAACTGCCTTATATGCAGTTTCAGTTGCTCTTACAAAGGAATTTGCCAAGACAGTAGCTGTCACCTGTTCCACAGTGGCAATCTCTTTTGTGAAGCCCCGGAACAATTGTGACAGAATTACACCAGAGTTTCCTCTCGCTCCTCTTAAAGAACCCGAGGAAATTGCTTTTGCCAAGGCTTCCATGGTAGGATTCTCAATGGCCGCCACTTCCTTAGCCGCCGCCATGATCGTCATCGTCATGTTGGTTCCGGTATCCCCATCCGGCACTGGAAACACATTCAGTTCGTTGATCCACTCCTTTTTTGCTTCCAGTCCTTTTGCTCCTGCCAAAAATGCCTTCTGCAGCATTTTGGCGTCTATATACTTCATACCCACAGGTAGTTTCCTCCTTAATCAATCACTCTTACGCCTTCGACAAAGAT
>JAEWRS010000057.1 GCA_023398855.1 Bacillota bacterium | reverse complement strand
CTTGATCTTCTGAAAAAGGATAACTTTAAGTTCTTATGGGTAACGGAATTCCCGCTGTTGGAATATTCCGAGGAGCAGGAACGATTTACCGCCATGCACCACCCATTTACAATGCCAATGGATGAAGACTGGGAGCTAATTAACAGCGATCCGGGGGCTGTGCGTGCAAAGGCATATGATATCGTGTTAAATGGCACAGAGCTGGGCGGTGGTTCTGTCCGTATCCATCAAAGCGATATTCAGTCTAAGATGTTTGAAGTACTGGGCTTTACAAAGGAACAGGCCACGGATCAGTTTGGCTTTCTCTTAGATGCGTTTAAATATGGCGTTCCGCCTCATGCAGGACTTGCTTTCGGCCTGGACCGGGTGATAATGCTGATGGTAGGTGCAGACAGCATCAGGGATGTCATCGCATTCCCCAAGGTAAAGGATGCTTCCTGTCTTATGACAGAGGCGCCTTCAGAAGTGGATTCAAAGCAGCTTGTGGAACTGGGAATAGAAATCAGTGAAGATAGGGAATAATTAAGTCAAAAGGGATGTCCATCTGCCTATAATGTCAGTTTAAGGCGGATGAACATCCTTTTTATATATTTATGTCAATTAAGATAATAAAAAAGCCTGATAAAGTATAGAAATAATTAAAAAATATCGAAAAAATTATATACCGATCCTACATTTATCTGATATAATAGAGAAAAATGTATGTATCATAAGGAGGGTTTTAAAATGATAGGAAGTAAGAAAAGAAGGTTTCTGTCACTATGGCTGGCTCTGCTCATGGTTCTATCCCTGACAACGGGCTTATCCTTTTCATCTCTGGCAGCCGATCAGGATATCGTGGTCTTATATACCAACGACGTCCACTGTGGGGTAGATGGCAAGATAGGATATGCGGGACTGGCTCTCTTTAAAAAAGAGATGCAGGCCCAGACACCTTATGTAACGCTGGTTGACAACGGAGATGCGATTCAGGGTGCACCCATTGGGACCTTGTCAGACGGAGGATATCTGATTGACATTATGAACAAAGTCGGTTATGATTTCGCAGTTCCAGGCAACCATGAGTACGACTATGGGATGCCCCGTTTTCTGGAATTGGCAGGAAAATTAAGCTGTGGTTATTATTCCAGCAATTTCATGGATTTAAAGACAGGCTCCACCGTATTTGCACCTTATAAGATTTTTACATATGGGGATACAAAGGTCGCATTTGTAGGTGCAACTACCCCGGAAAGCTTTACGAAATCCACACCAGCTTATTTCCAGGATGGAAATGGAAATTATATTTACGGTTTTTGTGAAGATGAAAATGGACAAAAACTTTATGACCAGATCCAGTCAGCGGTAGACAGCGCCAGGGCAGAAGGGGCTGCTTACGTGATTTTAGTAGGCCATTTAGGCGAAAACGGCACAACAGACCGTTGGACCTCTGACAGCGTGATCAAGAATACCACCGGCATTGATGTGTTGATTGACGGTCATTCCCATGAAACATATGGAAAGAACGTGAAAAATAAGGATGGCAAGGATGTGCTTCTTACCCAGACCGGTACCAAATTAGAGAACATTGGAAAGCTGACTCTCCGTACCGACGGAACCATCACCAGTGAACTGGTTTCTCAGGTACCTGCAGGAGCAGGTACCAGTGCTTATACCGTAAAAAGCGGTGATTCCTTAAGCAGGATCGCCAAGAGAGAATTGGGTTCTTATAACCGCTGGAAGGATATTTATGAAGCAAACAGGGACAAGATCAAGGATCCTAATGTACTTCCTGTGGGAATCCAGCTGGTAATTCCAGGAAAGAGTGCTGTTACGGCTGACGGAAAAGCTATTGATTATGATACAGATATGTTTATAAAGGCAATTCAGTCTCAGTACAATGAGACTTTAAAGACTGTGATCGGACATACGGATTCAGAGCTTACGGTCAATAACCCGGCAACCGGAGAACGTGCAGTCAGAAGCGGGGAGACTAACCTTGGAGATCTGTGTGCTGATGCATACCGCTATGTGCTTGGTGCGGATATCGGCCTTTCCAACGGCGGCGGTGTGAGAGCCAGTATCAAGGCAGGCAACATCACTTATAATGATACCCTTACCGTATTCCCATTTGGCAACATGGGCTGTGTTGTGGAAGCAACCGGACAGCAGATCAAGGATGCCCTGGAGATGGCTTCCCGAAACTGCCCGAAGGAAAACGGCGGTTTCCTTCAGGTATCCGGTATTACTTATACCATTGATACCACTAAGGCTCCCAACGTGGAGGTAGATGAAAAGGGCAATTTCATAAAAGTAAAGGGAGCATACAGGGTATCAGATATCATGGTGGGCGGTTCACCTCTTGATGTGAATAAGACTTATACAGTAGCCTCTCATAATTATATGTTAAAGTCTGGCGGCGACGGCATGTCTATGTTTAAGGGAAGCAAGGTGATCCTTGATGATGTCCTGACTGATGTGGATCTGCTTTCCGCTTATATCCGCACCAACTTAGGCGGCAATGTAGGCGCTGATTATGCAAATCCTGCAGGCCAGGGCAGAATTACCATTAAATAATAAGCTTAAAGAAGATGCAGCCTGCCCTGTAACAAGGGCAGGCTTATCCATTGCTTCTTTTCACAGAGGATGATAAACTGGTAGACAGAAACAAGTATAGATAAAGGATTAGGAGATTGATATTATGTTATTACAGAACCCGCAGACCCGTTTTGAGGAAATATACCGTATTTATAAGGAGTCATTTCCTGACATTGAGCGCCGGACCAGAGACGGTCAGAAAAGGGTTTTCGGAAATCCCTGTTATGAAGTCCGGGTCATAGAAGAGGAAGGAGAGATTCAGGCATTTTTAGGATATTGGGATCTTTCCTCCTGTGTCTTTTTGGAGCATCTGGCAACGACGGAAGCAAGCAGGGGAAAAGGGCATGGAAAACAGCTGGTACAGGAGGTCATGGGAGAAGGAGAAAAACCGGTGTTTTTGGAAATAGAGCCAATTACAGAGAAGGATCCCGTGACCAGGAGCAGGGCCGTATTTTACGGCAGGCTTGGATTTCACCCCAACACTTTTTATTATGAACAGATGCCTTTAAAACCTGGAGACAGACCTATCCCTTTGTGGATCATGAGTCATGAAAAGCCAGTTACCGAGGAGGCATTTAAGCCTTATAAGAGGGAAATTTATGAAAAGGTATATGGCGTGGATACGGAGTAAAGGTTAAAGCGCCTCCCCAGACTGCTGCAGGAGCCGGTATCATGCCGGCTTCAGGCGGCAAGGGGTACGGAAATTGTGAAAAGAATCGGTTTTATTAAAATGCCGGAGGTTCAAATGAAGAGCATTCCCAACTTAATCACCATATCTAGGATGGCAGGAACTGCAGTTTTGCTGGTCCTTACCCCATTTTCAGGACTGTTTTTAATCATATATTTTTTGTGCGGTGTCAGTGATGTTTTAGACGGAATGATAGCCCGGAAGATGAATATGGTAAGCAAAAAGGGTCAGATCCTGGATAGCATTGCAGATGTATTTATGTCTGCAGTCATGCTGTACCTGTTTATACCCCGGTTTCACTTGCCTTTGTGGGGAATTTGTTGGATCACGGTTATTGCGGCTATCCGCCTGGTCTCCTTATGTATTGGTTATATTCGATACAGGCAGCCGGCATTTTTGCATACGTATGCGAATAAAGCGACGGGGATCGCTTTGTTTTGTTTTCCGTTTTTATATATTGGATTAGGACTATACACAGCAACAGTTCTGGTTTGTTTTATTGCAAGCGTTTCGGCAGTAGAAGAGTTAATGATCAATGCTGTATCCAAAAGGCTATGGAGAGATATTAAATCCATATTTTCCTTGTGAATATCACAATTGTGATGGTATATCCAGTTTAGCTGGTGTTCAGGCATTTCCATTGTCATATGGGAATGATCATGGCTTTTTGTTGATGTCACAGGCCTGTGGCCAGGAATATTGGGGTTAGTGGACAATGTCCCGGAAGAATATTGGAAGCAGGCATAATGCCGGCTTTTTTTAATTATACGGACTGCTTGCCTGAAAACCGTTGGCCAGGAGCAAGCCGTTTCTTCACAAGATAAGCTGCAGTCTGCATATATTGAATCAGTAGAATATAATAAGATGATTAAAAATGCTTAAAGGAGTCGGTGAAAGTGAACCAATATAAAATTTGTGTATATGCAATCAGTAAAAACGAAGAACAGTTTGTGGATCGCTGGATGGATGCCGTATCAGAAGCCGATGCAGTCATTGTAACAGATACAGGTTCAACCGATCACACAGTGGAAAGGCTTCGGGAAAGAGGAGCCATCGTTTATGAAGAGACCATATCACCGTGGAGGTTTGACGCAGCCCGTAATATGGCATTAAGTCATGTCCCCGAAGATGCAGACATCTGTGTATCCAACGACTTAGATGAGGTTTTCGAGCCTGGCTGGCGGCAAAAGCTGGAAGACGCATGGAAACCGGAACAAACACGCGCACAATATTTATTTACATTTGCCTGCAACCCTGACGGTACGCCTAAAAAGCAGTATCCCATGGAAAAAATTCATACCCGCCATAACTACCGCTGGGTGCATCCAGTCCATGAGGTCCTGGAATACAGCGGTCCGGGACTTGAAAATATCACATGGATCAAGGGCATTGTTTTAAATCATTATCCGGATTTGTCAAAGCCAAGAAGCCAATATCTTCCCCTTTTAGAATTGTCAGTTCAGGAGAATCCCCTTGATGACAGGGCCACATTCTGGCTTGGAAGAGAATATGTGTATTATAAAGATTATGACAAGGCAATTAATATGTTAAAAAAGCATCTTTCCCTGCCAACAGCCAGGTGGAATGAAGAACGCAGTGCCTCTATGCGGTTTATCGCTCAGTGTTACGAAGAACAAGGCAACTTAAAAGAGGCCAGGTCCTGGCTTTTCCAGGCTCTGGCAGAATGTCCTGATGTGAGAGAACCGTATCTTGCTCTGGTGAAATCAGGTTACAAGGAAAAAAACTGGCCGTTATCTTATGCCATGGCGGAAAAAGGCCTGGCCATCACAGAAAGCACAGGAAGCTATCTGGTAGATCCGGAGAGCTGGGGATATGCTTTATATGATTACAGTTCCATCAGTGCTTATAACATGGGCATGTTTGATAAAGCCCTGGAGTTTGCCCAAAAGGCTCTGAGCATGAACCCTGATAACGAAAGGCTGCAAAATAATCTGCTGACGGTTGAGGATACGTGTAAAAAGCGGGAAAAGGCGGAGGAACATTCATGAGACTAAAAATATGTGTTTATGCCATTTGTAAAAACGAGGTTACATTTGTTGATAAGTGGATGGACTCCATGGGTGAGGCGGATTTAATAGTTGTCACGGATACCGGCTCTGAGGATGGGACCGTTGAAAAACTGAGAGAGCGAGGGGCTGTAGTATATGTTGACACAGTAAAGCCCTGGCGTTTTGATGTGGCACGGAATATTTCACTGGATCATGTTCCTGAGGATGCTGACATCTGCGTATGTACGGACCTAGATGAATTATTTGAGCCGGGCTGGCGAAGCAGGCTGGAAGAGGCATGGCTTAATCATAAGCCTAAAAACCTCCGGTCCACTGCAAGATGGGGAAGATATCTTTACAACTGGAGCCTGAATGAAGACGGTACTCCTAACGTCCAGTTTTATTATTTTAAAGTTCATAGCCGCATGGGATTCCGTTGGAAATGTCCGGTTCATGAATTTATCCAATACACAGAAAAACTGCCCATTGAAACCATATATATAGAGGGCATGGTTCTCAGCCATTACCCGGACCCTAATAAATCCAGGGGCTCTTATCTTCCTCTTCTGGAACTAGCAGTAGAGGAGGATCCGGCGGATGAGAGAATGCGATACTATCTTGGGAGAGAATATATGTACAAAGACCAGTGGGTGAAATGTATAGTAACACTTAAGGCGTATCTTGCATTGCCGTCTGCCGTATGGAGCGATGAAAGATGTGCTGCTATGAGGTGGATCGCGAAATCATGCTATAAAATAGGAAATTTGAAAGAGGCATATTCCTGGTATTATAAAGCCATTGCAGAAGTGCCTGATATACGTGACCACTATGTGGAGTTTTCTAAAATGTGCTATGAATTAAAAGATTGGTCAATGGTGTATTTCCTGACAAAAGAAGCATTGAATATAAAAGAAAAATCTAAAACATTTGTCAATATGGGGTATTCCTGGGACTATAC
>JAEWRS010000019.1 GCA_023398855.1 Bacillota bacterium | reverse complement strand
AATTCGCTGGCCTGACGGTTTCCCAGGGTAATGGTCCCGGTCTTGTCAAGCAGCAGCACATCCACATCTCCGGCGGCTTCAATGGCACGCCCGCTCATTGCCAGAACATTGGCCTGATTTAAGCGGCTCATGCCTGCAATGCCGATGGAGGAAAGCAGAGCGCCTATGGTAGTTGGTGCAAGGCACACCAAAAGGGCTATGACATTGGTAATGGAAATGGCAGAGCCGGCCCCGGCCTGAAAGCTTGCAAAGCCCGTAAAAGGCCGGAGGGCTGCCGTTACCACCAGAAAAATGATGGTAAGGGTTATGAGCAGAATCTGCAGGGCCACTTCATTGGGTGTTTTCTTTCTGGAAGCCCCCTCTACCATGGAAATCATTTTATCCAGAAAGCTTTCTCCTGCCTCTGCCGTCACCTCAATGACCAGCCAGTCAGACACCAGGGTAGTTCCCCCCGTGACTGCGCTCCTGTCTCCGCCTGATTCCCGGATGACCGGCGCTGATTCTCCGGTAATGGCACTTTCGTCCACAGAGGCAGCCCCATCGATCACTTCCCCATCCATGGGGATCTGCTCCCCTGCCTTCGCATATACGATATCGCCTCTTTTTAGTGTATTGGATAGGACTTCTGTATAATCCTCTACATTGGCGGAGGATTTGAGCTTTCTCGCCTTTACATCCTTTTTCGCGCTTCGAAGGCTGTCTGCCTGGGCCCGCCCCCGCCCCTCTGCAATGGCCTCTGCAAAATTGGCAAACAACACGGTAAACCATAAAATCAATGATATGGTTAAGGTATAACCGGAATTTTCATCCTTAAGCCCTGCAAAGGAAAGAAAATATAACCCCCCTGTCAGGACCGCACCAATATAAACTACCAGCATAACTGGATTTTTCACCTGCACGCTGGGAGACAGCTTTACAAAGGACTGCTTCACTGCATCATAAAAAATACTTTTATCCATACTTTTTTTATCCATTTCAATCACCTTCTATCACTGGATTGTTAAAAAATCGGCAATCGGACCAAGGGCCAGGGCCGGTAAAAAGCTTAAGGCGCCTATGATGAGGATCACTCCCATCAACAGACCGACAAAAACTGCATTGCTGGTGGACAGCGTCCCTTCACTGACTGCAACTGCTTTCTTCTGCGCCATATTTCCTGCAAGAAAAATAACAGCCGTCATGGGTATAAAGCGGACCATCAGCATAATGATCCCGCCTGATACATTGGTAAATACGGTATTCCCCTGAAAACCTCCAAAGGAGCTGCCATTGTTATTTGCCATAGAGGAAAAGGCATATAAAATCTCCGAAAATCCATGGGCTCCCGGATTATTCAGCCATGACCGGGCCTCAGGCATTAAGACCGCGGCAGAGGTTCCCAAAAGGGTCAGAAGAGGTGGGACTAAAACGATCAGGCAAACCATTTTCATATCAAAGGGCTCCACCTTTTTCCCCAGATACTCCGGAGTCCTGCCCACCATCAGGCCTGCAATAAATACGGTGAGAAGTACAAAGGCAAGCATCCCGTAAAGCCCGCTTCCCACGCCCCCGAATACGATTTCACCCAGCTGCATGAGGAACATGGAAACCATTCCTCCAAGGGGAGTGAGACTGTCATGCATGGCATTTACAGAGCCATTTGATGCTGCCGTGGTAATGACAGCCCACAAGGAGGAAGCGCCTACGCCGTGTATCACTTCCTTGCCTTCCATGCTGCCGGAAGCTGCCACCTGTTTAAATACAGGACCAGTAAACTGCTCGCTGGCAGTTGCTGCTGCCAGGGCTGCCGTAAAGAAAATCATCATGGTGATATAAACCGAACGTCCCTGCCTGCTGTCTTTTACCGCCCTTCCAAAGCTTACACAAAGAGCTGCAGGAATCAGCAGAATGGATAAGGACTGTATCAGGTTTGAAAGAGCCGTGGGATTCTCAAAGGGAAACGCAGAGTTTGCCCCAAAGAATCCGCCTCCGTTTGTCCCCAGCTGCTTGATGGCGATCTGGCTTGCAGCCGGACCTAAGGGAATCGTCTGCAAAGCCCCGTTTTCCAGCATGGCAACATGCTTGTAAGGGTCAAAGGTCTGCACAACGCCCTGAGAGACAAGGAGCAGGGCTGCCACAAAGGAAAGTGGGAGGAGAATGTAGAGCGTGGCTTTCACCAGATCCACCCAAAAATTGCCGATGGTCTGTTTCTGTCTCAGTACAAAGCCCCTGATCAGCGCAAAAAGGACTGCGATTCCCGTTGCCGCAGAAACGAAATTTTGAACGGCAAGGCCAAAAAACTGGGTAAAGTAGGACAAGGTTGTCTCACCGGAGTATGCCTGCCAGTTGGTATTGGTAACATAGCTTGCAGCCGTGTTAAAGGCCAGGTGCCAGCTGGTTCCTCTCATCCCTTCCGGATTAAAGGGCAGTACCCCCTGGAACAGGAGTAAGAGGAAAAGAAAAAGAAAACCGGCCCCGCTGAATAAAAAGACAGAAAGAGCATACTTCCTTGCATTCATTTCTTCCCCAGGATCAGTGCCCATAAGCTTATAAAATCCCTGTTCCACGAGGCCAAGAACAGGGGTAAGGAATACCTTCTGCCCTGTCATCACCCGGTATATATAGATTCCCAGGGGAATGGACAAACCAATTAAAGCTGCGATATAAAACAAATCCTGCATCAATATATCATTCATAAACGGTCACCTCGAAACAGTACATAAAATAAATAAATTAACAGCAAAATGCCGATCATGCCCACCAGCATGAAAATAACTCCCATAATTTCATCTCCTGATCATTTTATTTTTCTCCTGCTGCCGGCTTTATTCCCGGAGTATACCAGCAGGATCTCTTGAGATCACAATCATATCAAAGAAAAAATCAAGAAGGTGTTAAAATGGAAGGACGTTGTGTCAAGAAGTTGTCAAGGGCCTTGGGTATAAACCTCTCTTCTCCAATATCCTGTTTTTGCCCAGCAGCAGAATAACCAGTGTAACCAATGGTTAAAATTTACAATAAATTATTATTGACAATATTGTGTGTCATACAGTATGATAATAATGAGGTGATAATATGACGGAAAATGAACAGTTACAAAGCTATATGACAGAGCTTCGCCGCGGCAGCTTAACACTGGCCGTGCTGGGATGTCTTCATCAATCACATTATGGGTACGCCCTGCTGCAGGAGATGCAGGAAAAGCATATCGATATTGAAGCCAACACGCTGTATCCGCTTTTGCGCCGCCTGGAAAGCCAGGGCCTGCTTGTCAGTGACTGGAACACCACCGAGAGCAGACCCAGAAAGTACTACATGATTAATGACAAGGGGAAAACAATATATAAGGAATTGATTTCAGAATGGAGAAGAATGCAGGAAAGCTTTGAATCCATTATAGGAAAGGAGGGGCACAATGAGTGATTACATTGAACGCTATGTCCATGCTGTGACCCGTAAGCTGCCCGAAAAAGAACGGGAGGAAATAAGCAGGGAGCTGACGGCCAATATTTACGATATGCTTCCGGAGGATGCAAATGAAAATGAGATAAAATCGGTATTATATGAGCTGGGAGCTCCCGCGTTCCTTGCGGGGAAATACCGGAAGAACCCCAGATATTTAATATCTCCCGGCATTTATGATGAATATGTCAGTGTTTTAAAATGGATTTTACCCCTGGCCGGTGGGTTTGGTTTGGTAATCGGCATAATCATTACTTCCATTGATTCCATAAGAGATGGCATGATCAATATAAGCAAAGCCCTGTCAACGGGGATCTCAGGGGGTCTGTCCGCAGCGTTCCAGGCTCTTGCCTGGACAACAATAGGCTTTGTAATAGCGGAAAGAACCGGAGACAAGAGCCCTAAAGGCACAAGCTGGAAGGTAGAGGATCTGCCGGAAGTACTTCCCCCGGCCAAATATCCCATCTCATTGTCCGACAGTATTGCAGAGCTGATACTAATCATTGTATTTACAGCCGCAGCAGTCCTTATTTGCTCCGGTACAGTTCCCATTTCATTTATGATCCGGTATGGCAGCACACAGGTACACTCTCTATTCCGTCCTGGTTTTTTAGAAAGCTGCATCCCGCCGGTCTTAATTATGGCTCTGTTTGGCGTGGCGGAATGTATTGTCAAGATAAAAGACCGCCGTTGGACGATTCCAGTATGCTGCACAGTCATATTAGGCAATATAGCAAGCATAGGTGCCTTAATCTATCTGCTTTCCCGCCCGGACATACTAAGCGATGGGTTCAAAGGATTTATTAAGACAAATCTCTGGATATCTTCTTTTCTGTTCCGGCTTGAAATGAATCCTGCTTTAATACTTCTCTTAATTGGCGTACTGTGCTCATTTGCAGAATGCGGTAATGCTATTTATAAAACAATGAAGAGTAAAAGAAATGATGCACCATAAGACCCGCCTGAGACGTCTGATGCCCTGAGTAAATAATGAAAAGCAGCATCCTTTGCTTTCATAAGCAAAAGGATGCTGCTTTTCCAGCTCCACTACTTCTTCTAAATAGGTCATAAGCATATATAATATTTCCGTTAATCTTGTTTTCCCATCAGCACCACAATGGATCTTGGCGGAACCAGAAATCTCTTACCTTCTGCCACAGGCTCCTTTTCTTCCGGATACATTCCATTGACATCTGCCTGATCCGTATGAAATGCCACATACCACCGTTCCTTTTTAGGCAGGTTGGGAAGATCGAATTCATACGGCTCCCAGTGCATGTTATAAGCCACATAAAAGCTGTTGTCAGAAGTTCCATCCGGCTTTTTTCCATACTCTCCACAGTAAAAAATCCCAAGCTGGCGTCTGTAATTATCAAATTCCGGGCACCATGCCTTTACCCCGTGGTAAGAAACATCGGGCAGACCACAGGCACGATAATCCATGATCCTTGGTTCTTCAGGCATATGAAACACTGGGTGCGCCTTTCGAAAAGCAATGACAGCCTTTACAAACTCCAGAATATCCTGGTTGGTTCTGACCTGATTCCAATTAAGCCACGACACTTCATTATCCTGGCAATAGGCATTATTATTGCCGTTCTGGGAATTTCCAAATTCATCTCCAGCCATAAGAAGAGGAGTTCCCTGACTTAAAAACAAAAGAAGGAATGCGTTGCGAAGCTGTTTTTTCCGAAGCTCCATTACCTTCTTCCGTTTGCTTGGCCCCTCCACCCCACAGTTCCAGGAATAATTATAGGAACTGCCATCCTGGTTATTTTCTCCGTTTTCTTCATTATGCCTGGTGTCATAAGACACCATATCCATCATGGTAAAGCCGTTGGTATTGGCCATATAATTGATGGTTCCAGCTTCCGGAGGATTTCTCCTGGTGCGGAAGGCAAGGGCTTTCATCTGTTCCTCATCTCCTTTTAATACCCGGCGCATATCTATGAGAAAGCCATCGTTGTATTCCCCTAAATGCTTCACCTTTCCCTTTATAACCGGTTCCCAGGAGGCTGCAAACAACTTGATCCTGCTGATATAAGGATCTCTGCCAAGGAGCTCCAAAGGCATAGACCCCACCAGATGAATGCCATCCACATGGAACTCATCAGACCAAAAACGGACTGTGTCAAGAACAAAAGACGGCGGTTCCTTACCTGTAAAGAATAGTTCCACAATCAACTCCAGGCCTTCTTGATGAAGGGTCTTCACAAGGCTCTTAAACTCCAGGACCGGGTCCTCTCCCCATGCATAGGCAGCCTTGGGCGCAAAGTAAAATCCCGATGCATATCCCCAGTAATTTAATTTTCCTATGGGCTTATCCACACTGGAAGGGTCCCCATGCACATATTCAGGCATAATGACCTCAGAAAACTCATTCACAGGCATCAGCTCCACTGCCGTCACACCTAATTCCTTTAAGTAAGAAATTTTCTCCTTTATGGCTTCAAAGGTTCCTCTATGCTTAACCCTGGAAGAGGTATGTTTTGTAAATCCTCTGCTATGGAGCCGGTATATGATGCTGTCTTCATATGGAATCTGAGGGAGCTTATCCCCTTCCCAATCAAAATCAGCAATCTCCATGGGAGTCCTTAAAAAGTTAGGTACATGTAAAAGATCTCCCCAGATCTCCCTCCCCGTAAAACGTCTCCCATAAGGATCGGAAAACAGCTTCCCATCAATTTCAAAGCAATATTCCATACCGTCGAAGTCCTCACCCAGAATGGTCATGCTCCATACATCGCCTTTTCTGTGCTCCAACGGAAAAGACAGGATCTGGATTGGTGCTTCCCCTCCAGACTTAAAAATATGGACCCTGCATACTTCCCCTTCAGCAGCCACACTCAGGCAAAATCCCCCTGGCACCCTTGAAAGCCCCATGGGATACGTTCCCATTTCATGCGTTGCATTCTTGTACTGTTCCATATCGCTGATCTCCTCCGTCTCTTGGGCTGATTCTTTGACAGCAGCTGCTGTTATTGCTGGTTCTCAATCTGTTCTGCCAGATCGTTTAAATACATCCACCGCTCCATCTTCTCTTCCAGCAGCCCTTCCTTCCCGGTCTTTTCCTCCAGCAGAGAATTGAGCCTGCCGTAGTCACTGGAGGCTTCTCCCATCTGCTTATCCAGATTCTCAATTTGAGCCTCCAAAGCTTCTATATCTGCTTCAATGGTATCCCATTCCCGCTGCTCCTTAAATGAGAATTTAAGCTTTCTCTCTCCCTTTGGCTTTTCATTGCTCTTTTTCTCCGGAGCTTCCGGGTTTTTGCCCCATCCCCCGGTCTGATCCGGAATCCCATGAGAATGTTTCTCCTGGGATGCCACCTGATAATCAGTAAAACCACCCTCATACTGGGCCACCTGACCCTCACCCTCAAAAGCAAAAATCCGGCGTACCACGCGGTCCAGAAAATAGCGGTCATGGGAAACCGTAACAACAATTCCCGGAAAACTGTCAAGATAATCTTCTAAAATTGTAAGGGTCTGGATATCCAGATCATTGGTAGGCTCATCAAGCAAAAGCATATTAGGTGCCTCCATCAGAATCCGGAGCAAATAAAGTCTCCTCTTCTCCCCGCCGGACAGCTTTCCCACGTTGGTATACTGGACACTTGACGGAAATAAAAAGCGCTCCAGCATCTGGGAAGCACTGATGCTTCCCTCCCTTGTCTTCACATATTCCGCCACATTCCGAATGTAATCAATAACCTTAACGCTCTCATCCATATCCTCACTTTCCTGGGAGAAATACCCCAATTTCACGGTCTGCCCCATGATAACCGTTCCAAAGTCAGGTTCCAGCCAGCCAGCAATGATTTTCATTAAAGTGGACTTACCGCTTCCGTTAGGACCGATAATGCCAATGCGGTCATTTTTCAGAAATATATAATTAAAATCTTTCATCAGAACCTTTTCCCCAAAGGCTTTGGTGATATCATGAAGTTCTACCGTGGTCCGGCCCAGGCGGCTTGCAATGGAATCCAGTTCCACGTTCTGATCTGTCTCAGGTCCATTTTGGTCCCGAAGGGCCTCATAGCGCTGGATGTGGGCCTTCTGCTTCGTGGACCGGGCCCTTGCCCCCCGCTGCATCCATTCCAGTTCCACCTTAAGAAGAGACTGACGCTTCCGCTCTGTAGCTGCTTCCATATCCATGCGCTCAGATTTCAGTTTTAGATATCCCTCATAATTTTCCTGGTAACCATAAAGCTTTCCTTTGTCCAGCTCCACGATCCTGTTTGTCACACTGTCTAAAAAGTACCGGTCATGGGTCACCATCAAGAGTGCTCCCTTAAAGCGCAGCAGATAATCCTCCAGCCAATCCGCCATGCTGCTGTCCAAATGGTTAGTAGGCTCATCAAGAACCAGTAAATCAGTGGTCCCTAAGAGGACGCTGACCAACGCAACTCTTTTTCTCTGCCCTCCGGACAGGGTTTCCACCCTGGAATCAAAGTCAGTAAACCCAAGCCTGGTGAGCATGGTCTTTGCCTGGCTTTCCAAATCCCAAACGTGTTCATGTCCTTCATTATCCCGGACAATGCTTTCTAATATCGTATCCCCTTCATGAAACCTTGGGTTCTGAGAAAGAAAACGGATATCTAAATTTCTTCCTTTTACCACTGTCCCCTGGTCCGGCACTTCAAGACCAGCCACAATCCGGAGCAGCGTAGACTTCCCGGTCCCGTTTATGCCGATGAGACCGATTTTATCCCCCTCATTGATGCTGAAGCTGGTGTCATCAAAAAGCAGGCGCTCAGTATATGATTTTGTCAAATGTTCTATAGTCAGTAAATTCATGCCTTATCATTCTCTCCTGTTTGGTTCATCTAGCGGATTACAAGCTCCACGGGGCAGTGGTCAGAGCCCAGGACCGCCCCATGGATCGCCGCACTCACAAGCCTGTCCTTTAAACTTTCAGAAACGCAGAAATAGTCAATGCGCCAGCCTGCGTTTTTCTGCCTGGCGCTGAACCGATAGGACCACCATGTATAAATCTCTTCCTGGTCCGGATAAAAGTATCGATACGAATCAATAAAACCATTTCCTAAAAGAATGGTGAATTTATCCCGTTCTTCATCAGTAAAGCCAGCATTTTTACGGTTGCTCTTTGGATTTTTTAAGTCAATTTCTTTATGAGCCACATTTAGATCCCCACAGAAAATCACTGGTTTTTTCTCTTCCAGCTTTTTTAAATAAGCAAGAAATGCCTCTTCCCATGTCATCCGGTAGGGGAGGCGGGCCAGTTCATTCTGGGAATTGGGAGTATAGCAGGTGACCACATAATATTCTGAAAATTCTGCTGCTATCACCCGGCCCTCCTTATCATGCTCCTCTGCACCAATTCCGTAAGCCACTGACAGAGGCTCCTCCTTTGTAAACAGAGCCGTTCCGGAATACCCCTTCTTTTGAGCATAATTCCAGTATTGATGATATCCGGGGAGATCAAGACTGATCTGGCCTTCCTGAAGCTTGCTTTCCTGTATACAAAATACATCTGCATCTATTTCATTAAAATAATCTAAAAATCCCTTCTCCACACAGGCACGTAGGCCGTTTACATTCCAGGAAATCATTTTTTTCATTGTTTTTCACCTCGTTTTAAAGATAGGAATAGTATATCATTTTCCTATTGAATAGGAAAGGGATGAATTTTAAATGAGTTTTATTCTTTTATCTGGATGATTCATGATAATTACGTTATATAAGGAATTATCGTTGACGAACACCCTTCTTTTGAGATATTATAATGATATTTTAAGGGGTACCCGCAGACTGTGGCTGTACGGGATACACTTCCGGGGTTCCATGACCTGGCAGTGTCAATTCAAAGCTATGATAAATAGCTGTTCCACAAAATGGCCGAAGTGATAAGGAGGAGTATATGGGTTATTGTTTAGGAATTGATATCGGGGGAACATTTATAAAATATGCCTTGGCAGATGACACGTACCGTATCATAGAAAGGTGGAAAGTCAAATCCATAAAATTTGACAGCATACATGAATTTTACGACTATATATGTTCCAATATTAAAGATCTCAGCTCAATCAAAAATATTGGAATAAGCGCCCCAGGACTGATTGATGAAGAATCCAATGTGAAATCCTATGCCGCACCCAATGTGTGCATCATGAAGGGCAGCAATGTGAACCATGAAATAGAACAAAGAACAAATAAAAAAGTAGCAACAATCAACGATGCCAAAGCAGCCGGCCTTTGTGAATTTAAAATGGGCAATGCAAAAGGGTGCAGCTCTTCAGCCTTTTTAATTATCGGAACAGGCACGGGCGGGTGTTTATGTGATAAGAACGGTGTTATTTATGGGAAAGATGGCTTTGCAGGAGAATTGCACCACTTACCATTTCTTAACTTTGAAACCGGAAAGATTCTTAGACAAGGTGATTACGCTTCCATGTTGGCTTTAATTAAAATATATAATGAAAAGGCAGCTCCGGAAGATCAGGCAGTGTACGGAAATGAGGTATGTGATAAGTATTTAAGCGGTGACAAGACAGCAATGGAGGCTGTTGATGAATGGCTCGATTATATCTCCACCCAGCTGCTGACAATTACTGTTTTTTATAATCCTGAAATCATATGCATTGGCGGAGGAATATCGGAAGAGGTCTGGTTTATAGAAGCTGTCAAAGAAAAATATAATTGTTTGTTAAAGAGGTTTATAGGAGATGAAGTTTTTTTAACAACCAAAATAGATAAATGCAATTTTAACAATGATGCCAATATTTTAGGGGCCATTATAAATGTAAATGAAATGCTTACATAAATTCTTATTCTTTCTTTTGTATTATGAACCAGAACGGTCTTTTGAATCTGATTGAGAGACCGTTCTGGTTCCCTCAATCAGGTTCTTACCCTATCTTAAAGATTGCATTTTTCCTGCCACTTTTTCCGTTCTACGAACCGTCCCATAAAAAAGGCCAGGACACCCACTCCGATTCCTGTCTGGATGCAAAAAAGCAGGCTTTCCACTTCTCCTGGAAGCTCTCCGTCAATAAGGGTTTCCATTACCGGAGTAAACCATGGCTCATATTCCGTTCCCCTGATTTCCGATATCATCTGGCTTCCGGCATCATCAGAACCGCCGAATTCTGCGCCCTTTAAGGCAAAGAGAGGTACTGCGGCAATGAGGAAGGCTAAAATCAGAAGAGCTGCTACCATATTTTTATTTTTACTTGTCATATTACTGAACCTCCTTTGAAAATCCAACTGCCTTTAGCTCTGGAAGAGCATAAGTCTCAAGGGTAATGATGATCACAGTGGTGAGGATCCCTTCAATAACTGCAAGCGGAAGCTGAGTCGGTGCGAATACTCCTAAAAATTTAAGGGCAGAGGCAAACACTCCTCCTGTTTCCGACGGATAGGCCAGCGCCAGCTGAATGCTGGTAACACAATAGGTAAATAAATCGCCTATCATTGCTGCCAGGAAAATACTGACCAGCTTGTTCACCTTCAGCAGCTTTAATAATTTATAAATTCCAAAAGATACAAACGGTCCTGCAATTGCCATGGAAAAGGTATTGGCTCCCAGGGTGGTAAGACCTCCGTGAGCCAGTAAAATGGCCTGAAAGATCAGCACAATCATACCCAGGATGCTGACCGCAGAGGGTCCGAATAAAATGGCTCCAAGACCGGTCCCTGTCATATGGGAGCAGCTTCCTGTCACTGATGGAATCTTTAAAGATGATATGACAAAAATAAAGGCTCCCGACATAGCCAGTATGGTGATGGTTCTCCTGTTCTCCTGAAGAGTTTTTCTGATGGAGAAAAAACCCGCTGCCAGAAACGGCACACAGACAGCTCCCCAGGCAATACAGTATCCCACAGGAAGATACCCCTCCATAATATGCATGCCATAAGCACTTGGAACAATTCCAAAGGCCAGGGCAAATGCAATGACAAGTTTCATGACTCTCTTTTCTTTCTTACTCATTCTCATTCTCCTTTCTGTTTTCCCACCCAGCTTTTTTGGCAGAGTCCATTTCTGCTTTTCAGAAAAAAAGGCATACCAAAAGGGTGTTCCAATTAAAAAAGCACCAAATTCCGATGATTCCCACTCATCAGACCGGCGCTCTCAGGGAAAAATTTTTGTACAACAAAAAGACTTCCCGGCATCCGGTCATCGCTCGTAACCAGATGCGTCGCAAAGCGAAAGGCAGGTCTTCTGACTCGTGTATCGTCACAGCAGCTCCTCTTCCCGGTTTCCCAGTGATTTATTGAGCCCTGCTCCCCACTTACAGCGGCGGGACCGTAAGGGATTTTCACCCTTTTCCCTATTATCCTGCGGAGAATTTTCACAGGCACCTTTCACATGATACGATAGTATTGTAGCTGTTTCATACCTTTCTGTCAATTTCTTTGTGTTTTTAAGAGCATTTCCAGTTCTCCGGCATCCTTAGGACAAATCCCCTGTTCTTCTAAAACGTGATGCCTTACCAGGCTGTTGTAGACCTCTAACAGAACCGGTCTTTTTAAATTGGCCTGATTTAATACTTTGTCATCCTTAAACACTTCCTGCACCGACCCGTCAGCAATAATGCGCCCCCCTGCAAAAATCACTGCCCTGTCCGCCCATCGGTATGCAAAATCCACATCATGGGTGGAAATCAGAAGAGTTTTCCCCACTTTACTCATCTTATCCAGAACACCCTCCAGTATTTCCACATTTACCGGATCCAGAGAGGCCGTAGGTTCGTCAAATATAATTACTTCGGATTCCATTGCAATAATATCCGCAATGCTGACCCTCTTTTTCTCTCCTCCGCTTAAATAATGAGGCGGGCGGTCTCTCATGTCCGACAAGTTCATGTATTCCAGGGCAGCCTCCACCCGCCGCTTCACTTCCTCTCTGGGAAGCTTTAAATTCATAGGCCCAAAGGATACCTCCGCAAACACCGTTGATGCGATGATCTGATTGTCCGCATCCTGAAAAACGATTCCAACATTCTTTCTCAGCTCATTCAAATCCTTTTTCCTGATTTCCTGCCCTCGGTAAAAGATTCTCCCGGAATCCGGACGGTATACCCCGTTTAAATTGAGAAAGCAGGTGGATTTCCCTGCTCCGTTAGAACCCAGAGCCACAATTCTTTCTCCTTTTCTAACGGTGATATTGATCTCCTTTAACGCCTGCTTCCCCTGATCATAAGAAAAGCATAAGTTTTCCGCCTGCAGAAGAATTTCCTCCATCTTTCCTCACCTCCTTCCAATGCTGTCTCCCCATGATGGCGGCTAAGCCAGGATATGTACGGATAACAGAAACAGAAAATAACCGGCAGCAGCCCAAAGCTGCCAGCCCTTTACCTTCTTTTCCTCCTCCAGAAACAAAAGCTCTCCATCATAACAGCGGGCTGTCAGCGCATCATAATAGGTATTAGCCTTTTTTAAGGAAACTACAAACAGATTCCCTGCCGTGTTTCCAAAGGAACGGCAGGATGTCTTAAAATCGCAGTAACCCATTCTGGACTCTGCTGCCTGCTTCATGGTGCACTGGGTATCCATCATCACAAAGATAAAGCGGTAAATCAGGCTCATCAGTTCCAATATTATTGGGGGAACATGAAGTCTCCGTAATACGCAGATGATCTCGCTTGCAGGAGTGGAGAGCACCAGCATGTACATGGCACTTAAGGCTGCCAGTGCCTTTAAAATGAGTCCCACAGCAAGGCCTGGGCCTCTTTCCGTCAGGTACAGATAAACTCCTCCAACCGGGATAAATATCCTTCCATAAGGCACAGCCGAAAATCCGATTACAATGGCAGCAGTCCCTAAAATAAGAAAAGTAAGAGGGACCTTAAAAAGAGTCAAATAATTCCTCCAGGGATGCCCGCCAGCCAATATAGTAATGGTAGCCATCGTTACAAGTACCACACACGATACCTTCTCATCATCAGCCACGATGCAAAAAAACAGGGTTAAGACAGCCACTGCAGCCTTTAGCTGGGGATTCCATTCTTTCATCCGGGAAAGACTGGCATAACGATCAATGGTATAAATGGTTTTCACCTCCTTTTCAAAGAAATTATACGCCATAGGAGCATATTGTGCAATCATGGTCCCCAATTATAAGAAAAAACTGCCTTCTGCAAATTGCAAAAGCCCCTGAACGTTGGATTGATATCCAGCCGTCCAGGGACATTTTATTAACCGCCTTTTTCTGCTAATACTTGCGCAGTCAGGCATTTTTGTATGGTTGAGAGTGTTCTCCCGCTTTTTATGACTGCATAACTTCAGTCATCTTTATTACCGGATTTTAGCTCTGGGGATCCTGCCCCAAGATAACCG
>JAEWRS010000526.1 GCA_023398855.1 Bacillota bacterium | reverse complement strand
TATGAATCCATCTTTACGATCCATTCCTTTTTCACCTCCCAGATGATTCCTACCCTGGCAGGGCTCAGTTGGATTTCCGCATCAAAAAGCCTTTCCCAGCTTTTCCTGATCTTATTTTTCACACTGGGATAAAAAGGGGACATGTATGCAGTGCTGTCATCAATCCCGTATCTTTTTAAAAGCGCCTCATGGTCCAAGGCATCCTCCTGGTCTTTAGGAATGTACATATAGTTTACGATATACCCCCACTTGTCCAGGTCCATGATAAACAGTTTTTCAGGATCCACCAGTATTTCCAGCAGTACATTTCCTTTGCTGTTTTGTATTTTTGATTCTTCTGTAACAGATACCCATATGGGATATTTGGCATCCTCCGGTATTTCCATAAACCTAGATGCGGAATAATACAGCCAGTTGTAGGTGTCCAGATAAATCCCCGCATGCTCTTCCATCTTATTGACAATATATTCCTTCTTTACAAGATATCTTCCCTTTAGTTCCAGGTCATTTCGTATATTTTCATGCTGCTTTGTCCACACTTTTATTTTCTCTGTCAACTTCATTCCTCCTTCCGATCAAAGGATCATTAAGAGTTCCTGTCACTTTCTTATGCAATTAAAGCTTTGAAATAGCCTTTAAATAAGAATCCATATGAGCCTGGAATGCTGATAATATCTTATCAAGAGATCCGCTCCGGCATGCTTCAATGATTGCCTTGTGTTCAGTAAATTTCTCATTCATGGAACCCAAGGTGGAAAGATCCTTGTTCATTGCTATCAGCAGTTGAAAATACTGATTTTCCAGGATTTCAGCCCTTCGGAAACTCCCTGATTTCTTCCAGAAAAACTCATGGAAAGCCAGGTCATTGGTATTTAGAACATAAGTCTTCTCCTTATCCTCAATGCCAGTATCATGCTCTGGTTTTAACATATCATTATTCAAAGCCTCCAGATAATCTAAGTCCTGATCTTCCAGCCGGGATTTATTAAAAATAATGGTAAGGACCTGCATCTCAAGGGGAATCCTGATGGAAAAGATCTCTGCAATATCTTCATAGCTCATATCAAGGATCTGACTGCCCTTTTTAGGAGAAAAAGACAGAACTCCCCGCATATTAAGCTCTCTTAAGGCCTCTCTTATGGGAGCTCTGCTGATCTGCAGTTCTTCCGACATATCTGTTTCCACTAACCGGTCTCCGCTTTTCAGTTCTCCTGTCAGGATCTTATTTTTTACATATGTGACTACAATTTCACTTAGATTTGCCTTTGAATATGTAATCATATGGCTTAATTTATCGTAAGAATCAATGAACATAATATCCACCTTTCAATATAAACTCTATCTAACAGAATATTATACTATAGATGGAAGACAAATCATATGAACAATTAAATATTCTGATAACAATCCTTTGCGTAGTTAATAAATAATTCCTGGGCAGGTGTTAATATCATATCTTTTTTCTGCACATAAAAGATGTTCCTGCTTAATAGCTCCGATTCAATCTCCACCACATTGATCAGATCCAGCCGGGTATAAATCTGAGCCGCTGCCTTTGAAACAAAGGAAATGCCCATTCCCTGAGAAACAGCTTCCACAATACCCTGGGTATTGCCAAAGTAGGCAACCGTTTTTAATTCTTTTTCCGACATTCCATATCTGGTTAAGAACGATTCCATCTCCGCTCTGGTACCAGATCCCTGTTCTCTCATAATAAAATTTTTATCTGCAATGAATCTTATGATCTCAGACGCCTCCCGGCTTCCCTCATACTTCATATCCTTTGGAAGTATCAAAACCAGCTGATCCTTGCACAAAATGGACAGAGTATAACGGGAATTTTCGCTTTCTGTACCCACAAATCCCATATCATACTGATATTTAATCAGCTCTTCAAATACTCCGCCGCTGTCCTTCTGATACAGGCGAAAAACAATATCAGGGTATACTTTATTAAAATCAGCAATCAGCTGGGGCAAAATATACTGAGCCGGAACACTGGAAGCCAAAATGTTGACTTCTCCCGTACATTCCTTGGAATACTTGCCCATTTCATACAGAGATTGATCCCTTAAAGCCAGCATCTTCTGAGCATACTCATAAAAATCAATCCCTGCCTTGGTGGGAAATACCCTCTTTGTGGAACGGACAAATAGCTGGGTTCCAATGTCTTTTTCCAGTGCATTGATTTGACTGCTCAGTGCAGGCTGAGTTAAGAATAAGGATTCGGAGGCTTTTGAGAAACTTTGAAGCTTGGAAATCTGTATAAATGCTTCTAACTGTTTAAATTCCATATGATCTCTACTTTCTTATGAACATAGCCAGATAGCGCCTGCTGTTTTATGAAAAACATAAATGCAGGCGCTTTTAGCTATCAGGCTGAAAAAATGGTGATCCTTCATCCTTGAGTTTATGAATCAGCAGCATATACAATCATACTCTTTGATTCCTTAGTGCACAAACGTAAAAATAATATTCTATTCTTTTTTTCGGGCTTTTGGCTTTTCCTTCATCAGTTCCTTGACCAGGCACACGCAGCATAAAAGCATGATAATAGCCAGAGGAAACGCTGCCACGATGGAGCAGGTCTGAAGGGCTCCAAGGCCTCCTGTCATTAACAGTACCAAAGCCAAAAGGGCCTGAATCACTCCCCAGAATATTTTTTTACTGTTGTCAGGCTCCATGTCGCCGTTGGATGAAAACATGGATAAAACAAAGATCCCTGAGTTTGCTGATGTGATAAAAAATGTTCCTAAAAGGCAAATTGCTATGACGGAGAAAACACCTCCAAGAGGATACTGGCGGAGAACTACAAACAATGCGGTTTCCGTTGTTTCAATTGCCTTTGAAATAATTTCCTTATCCAGATTCAAACCAAGGCTTCCGAAAACGGAGAACCAGATAAAGGATACCAGGGATGGAGCCAGTATTACTCCGAAAACAAATTCCCGGATGGTCCTTCCCTTTGAAATTCTGGCAATAAATGTACCAACAAAGGGACCCCATGCGATCCACCATGCCCAGTAGAAAACAGTCCATGAACCCAGCCATGATTTATCTCCAAACGGATTTATGGCAAAGCTGTCTTTTACAAAGTCATTTGCATAACTTCCTAAGGAGTTTGTGAAAACATTTAAAGTTAGTAGCTTGGGACCCACAAGAAAAGCACCAACCAGAATTGTAATTGCCAGCACAAGGTTAATGTCAGACAGGACCTTAATGCCTTTGTCAATTCCGCTTACAGCTGTCCAGGTATAGATGACCATCAAAACAATGATGATAACGATCTGGATCAAGCGTGTTGTGGGAACCTGGAACAGAAAATTCAATCCGGAATTGATCTGCATGGTTCCCTGTCCCAGGGAAGTGGCGATACCGGATACCGTAGCAAAAACCGCACAAATATCAATCAGCTTTCCAATGGGTCCTTTGACTCCCTTTTCACCCAGTATGGGAAGAAAGATGCTGCTGATCAGGCCGGGAGCATTTTTCCTGAACTGGAAATATCCCAGTGCCATACCAATGATCGCATAGGCTGCCCAGGGATGAAATCCCCAGTGCATAAAGGACTTTTTCATTGCAAAGTTTGCTGCTTCTTCTGTTGCCCCAAATGTCATATAATGATTCAGTGGTTCTGCAACGCCCCAGAAAACCAACCCAATTCCCATTCCTGCCCCAAAAAGCATGGCAAACCATGACCGGTTGCTGAATTCAGGAACAGAATCATCCGGCCCCAGTTTAATGGTTCCATATTTGCTAAATGCAATAATCAAAGAAAATGCAACAAATACAAACATGGAAATCAAGTAAAACCACCCAAAATTGTTAACAAGAAAATCGTTTGCCGCTGTTGTGACCTTAGCAAATGGCTGTGGTGCTACCAGACCAAATGCAACAATTGCCATAGTAATAAGAAACGATATGTAAAAAACCTGATTCTTCTTCATGTAATACCCTCCTCTTTAAAATATAATCGTTTGCTGTTTTTTTGCAATCCGATTTTTACATGACAGGATAAAATTAATCCTGTCATGTAAAATTCTTCTTTCAGAATAACGTTTCATCATGTAGTTCGCACTGATGGCCTGGGGCGCTTTGGGGAAGGTAATGGTTGCGCGCCGGCCTTCAGGCTCTGTTATTATGAAATTTAAATTTTTACTTTAAAGAGATTAGGTTCTTTTATATCCGCTGTCAAGGCATCCAGTGCAACTCCCACTCTGTGATAGCGAAGCTTGAACTGTTCTTCCTTTGGTGTGGCAGGATCTCCAAGGGGATATGGTATGGATATGGTGGGAACAAGTCTGTTCACTCCAACTGTTTTAGCTACAGGAATCAGGTTCGCCATCTGAACGATGGT
>JAEWRS010000495.1 GCA_023398855.1 Bacillota bacterium | reverse complement strand
CACCTGGTAAGCCTCTTTTACCTGCCCTAGAATTTCATCCTCTCCCAAAACCATGGAATCAAATCCGCCGGCCACCTTAAACAGGTGTCCGATGGCGCTTTCCCCGCTGTAAATATTTAAGTATTTTAGCAGCTCCTCCAGGTGGATTCCCTTAAAATCTGCCGCTTCCCTCTGGAGTTCCCCCATGGCCTTCTTTGTACCTGAAACATAAATCTCACTTCGGTTGCAGGTACAAAGTACGACCACACCGGTGACAGCTTCCTTCTTCATCATCCGCTTCAAAAATTCTGTCTTTTCTTTCTCACTGAAGGCAAACCGTTCCCTGATATTCACAGGAGCCTTTTTATGGCTCACACTCATACAATACATCTTATTTCCAGCTTTCTTATGGTAAAGTCAGTTTATAAAAACTCCTACTTATTCTAACATTCCATAAAGAAAAGAGCAACCAGTCATTCCACGATACATAAGATGATTCATTTTGACATGTTATTCAAATGGGAAGCGGTACTGGGTCAGTCCCAGTTCATCCCTGATTTTAATAAGCTCCTTTTGTACCGCCTCATTGATCGGCACTCCGCTGTTTTTACGCTCCAGCCATACCAGGTACTCCTTTTCACCTGCCGTATAGATCCGTTCTTGCCCAGGTGCTCTGACAGAGCCCCGAAGCTCCCTGAGAATATCGCCGCAGGTCTTTTTAAAGGAATCCAGACCCATAAAGGCTTCCGTATCAATGGCAATAAAGAAATGGCCTAAGTGGAAGGGAACCTTTTCTCCCCCTTCCCCAATGCCGGTAAGGGCTCTTAAGAAATTCCCCTGCTGCAAAGCTGCGGAAAGAATTTCAACAACGGTTGCATAACCATACCCCTTATAGCCTGCTAATTCTTCACCGATTCCCCCTAAAGGTGCAAGAGCCGCTTTACCTGTATTCAGATCAACGAGAATCTGGTCCGTATCTGTCTGGGGCTGCCCGTCACGTCCGATTACCATACCAACCGGAGTTGTTTTGCCGATACGAGAATAGTACTCAATCTTACCTCTTTGGGTAATGGAAGTCGCACAGTCCAGAATAAATGGGAATTCCTCATCAGTAGGCATTCCAATGGTCAGCGGATTTGTTCCCAGCATATTTTCCACGCCAAAGGTAGGGGCAATGGAAGGCCTGGCATTTGTCCCGGTAATTCCGATGCACCCAGCCTGGGCTGCCATGGACGCATAGTAGCCTGCAATGCCATAGTGAGTGGAATTACGGACAGCCACCATACCCATACCGTATTCTTTGGCCTTCTCAATGGCCATGTTCATGGATTTTACACCCACAACCTGACCCATGCCGTCATGGCCGTCCACAACTGCAGTCGTTTTTGTTTCCCTTACCACTTCAAAGGTAGTGACAGGGTTCTGGATTCCCGCTTTTATCCGGTCCAGATATATGGGCTTAAATCGGTTTACCCCATGGGATTCTATTCCTCGCTTATCAGACTCCAGTAATACATCGGCACAAATTTTCGCGTCTTCTTCCGGAATCCCATATCCCTTGAACGCATCTTCCACAAAAGCTGTTATTGTCTTCCATTCCACAATGTTTGTTTTGTTTCCCATAAAATACCTCCTGTATAATAATATTTATTTAGAGCACTGGCTCCTGTATAACGGAAACCGCTGCTACTATTTAAGGATTATTGCCTTTGCCCTGCAGCCTTTCACCCATAAAAAAAGCGCACAAAAGACAACCTTTCAGCTGTTCCACCGTGCTCTTTTTCTCTCTGGACCTGTATAAAATTATTGTAACATATCATATCTATTATTTCAACAACCACTACGTGTGATAAACCGGCCCAAATCTGATATTGAATACTATTGAGGCAATGTTCTAATGCCCATACCCATACAGCGCCCCTGGTAACAATAAAGTCACCAGGAGCGCTGTAATATTAAAGTACCTTGCTTAAAAACAGCTTTAATCTGTCATTTTGAGGGTTGGCAAAGAATTCATTCGGTTCGTTTTCCTCCATGAAATAGCCGCCGTCCATGAACATGACCCTGGTCGCCACTTCTTTGGCAAAGCCCATTTCATGAGTGACCACCACCATGGTCATCCGTTCCTCAGCCAGTTCGCCCATAACATTCAGCACCTCTCCTACCATTTCAGGATCAAGAGCTGAGGTTGGTTCGTCAAACAGCATCACATCAGGATTCATGCACAGGGAGCGGACAATGGCGATTCGCTGCTTCTGGCCTCCGGAAAGCTGATTGGGATAGGATTCCGCCCGGTCGGCAAGACCCACTTTATGAAGCAGCTCCATTGCCTGGGCTTCCGCTTCCTGCTTTGTGCGTCCCTGAAGCTTCATGGGCGCAAGAGTCAGATTCTTTAAAATCGTCATTTGGGGGAATAAGTTAAACTGCTGAAACACCATTCCCATTTTCTGGCGGTGCTTATCAATATCCGTCTTCTTATCCACAATGTCCACGCCTTCAAACAGGATATGCCCCCCTGTAGGCTCTTCCAAACGGTTTAAACAACGGAGAAACGTACTTTTTCCTGAACCGGAAGGTCCGATGACGCATACCACATCTCCCTTATATATATCAACAGATATGTCCTTAAGAACTTCTGTGTCGCCAAATTTTTTACCCAGATTCTGCACCTGAATCAGGGGTTCTTCCATTCGATTAATGCTCACTTCTGTGCAGCCTCCTCTCCAGTAATTTTACAAGATATGAAAATATCATAACCAGAACCAGATAAATAATGGCAACTGCAATCAATGGCATAAACGCAGAATAGGTACGGCTCTTAATGATATCGCCGCCCTTTGTCAAATCCTGCAGTCCTATGTAGCCTGCCACAGAGGTCTCTTTTAAAAGAACAATAAACTCATTGGCAAGAGTCGGTAATACATTTTTAAAAGCCTGAGGCATGATGATGAACCACATGGTCTGGGCGTAATTAAACCCCAGACTGCGGCCTGCTTCAAACTGCCCCTTTTCAATGGAACTGATACCGCTCCGGAAGATTTCCGCCACATAAGCACCAGAGTTAATTCCAAATGCCAGAATCGCCGTAGGCACCTGACCCGGATCCGTGGAGGCAAAGATGACAAAATACATGATCATAAGCTGCACTACCACCGGCGTACCGCGGATCACGGTCAGATAAATATTGCAAACTCCGTTTAACAGCTTCAGCTTGCCGGTATTTTCATAGGTTGAACGTATGATAGCAACCAGAAATCCCAATATAATTCCGATCAAAACTGCAAAAAATGTGATCTTCAACGTGTTTTGCAAACCACCGGTAATATATCTCCAACGGTCATCCGCGATAAAATTCTGATAAAAATCATCTCTTAGCTTTTCCAACATGGCACTCTTCCTTTTTCTTATTCCGCTGTGATGTATTTATCTACAATCTTCTTTAATTCACCAGACTCCTTTAAATCCTTAATGGCTCCGTTCATCTTCTCTGACAGCTCTGTGTTGCCTTTTTTAATGGCAATCGCATACTCTTCTTCTGTAAATGCCTCATCAAGGATCACTAAGCCTGTATTTTCCTTTACAAAAACTTTTGCCGGCTCACGATCAATGATAACTGCATCAATCTTATCCTGGCTAAGCGCCATAACTGCGTCCATTCCTTTATTATAACGCTGGATGACCGCACTCTCAATATCCTCTGCATAAATATCTCCGGTCGTACCGGTCTGAACGCCGATCTTCTTTCCGGTTAACGCATCCGGTGTCTTGATGTCGCTGCCTTCTTTCACAATAATGACCTGGGCTGCTTCTGCATAGGTTTCGGTAAAATCAACATTTTTCTTACGGTCTTCATTAATGGTCATTCCTGCTGCTGCAAAGTCAGCCTTACCAGACTGGACAGCCGGGATCAGGGAATCAAATGCCATGTCCTGAATTTCCAGTTCCACACCCATCTTATCAGCAATTGCCTTTGCAATATCCGCATCAATTCCAACAATCTGGTTATTATCATGATATTCATAGGGCGGAAATTCTGCGTTGGTCACCATGACCAGCTTTCCGGCAGCTTCAGCCTTTCCTGCTGCAGTAGATTCTGTCTTTGCTCCTGAGCCGGCACAGGCAGTTAATAACGCTGACATACATACAACCCCCGCAATTGCTATTACATTTTTTTTCATCATGATTCCTCCTCTTATATACACAAACATGCATAATTATTGAATAAAGTATCAGTTATACATTATATAGCATTTTCGGAATTA
>JAEWRS010000480.1 GCA_023398855.1 Bacillota bacterium | reverse complement strand
GGTATACCCGCAGGGTGTTTCATCTGTTTGCCCATGCCTTTTGGGCATAAAGGTATACCCGCAGGGTGTTTCTCTTAAATCATGTCACTAAGGATGTAAAAGGACCTTAATACTGCCTGACTTCCTGTCAAGGCAGGTTTCAAGAGCTTTCTGAATATCATCAAGAGGAAAATGATGGGTGATCAGAAGTTCAAGGTCTATTTCTCTGGCAACTTTCAGTGCAATCGGGAAATCCCAGCAATATCCCTGGGCGCCCTGAATTTTAATTTCATGGGTGACAAATCTGCTTGCAGGAATATTGATCTGCGGGTTTTCAAAAATTCCAACCACAGTGGCCAGACCGTTTTTCTTTAAGGTCATCATTGCCTGTAAAAATGATGCTTCCATACCAACACATTCAAAGCTCTTATCAACGCCCTTTCCGTTTGTAATCCGGCGTATCTCATCCTCCAGATTTATGTTTCCTGAATTAACCGTCACAGTGGCACCAAGCTTTTTTGCTGCTGCAAGTCTTTCATCAGAAAAATCTGCAATAATGACTTCGGTTGCTCCACTCTTTTTGCATATGGCTGCAATCAACATTCCAATTGCGCCTGCACCAATGACAAGCACAGTCTCTCCAAGATGGATGTCAGCCCGGCGTACTGCATGGGTTGCCACGCTCAAGGGTTCGATCAGGGCACCTGTATCATAGGTCAGGTATTCAGGAAGCTTGTACACATAGGGTTCATTGATCAGAATGTAGTCAGCCATTGCCCCGTCGCCATTTCTGTATGTAAATGATATGTTTTCACAGTATCCATAATCTCCATGGCAGCAGGCATCACATGTCCCGCAGACAATACACGGTTCCACCGTTACCCGGTCTCCCACAGACACTTTGGTAATCCCTTCTCCAATCTCAACCACATCTCCTGAAAACTCATGTCCAATGGTCACCGGAAGGGGAGCGGAAGGATGCTTCCCCTTGAAAATGTGAATATCACTGCCGCAAATGGCACTTGATTTGATCTTAATCAGAACCTGCCCCTTTTTCGGGGACTGAATCTCTCTATTCCCAATGACTGCTTTCATGGGTTCCGTTACTTTCCCAATTCTGCCGGTTTTTACACTCACTTTAAAGTCCTCCTTCACTGGAAACTTTTTTCACGCATTGAGGCTTCTTCTCTGTATTCTTTATAAAAGCCAGCATAAATTCCACTGTCCTTGATGACACAGCCGGTTTTTCCATGGTCCCTCATAATCTGAGTGCATTTGGAACAGGTAACACAGCACTGTTTCGGGTCCATTTCTCCCTTCAGGAGAATATCCCGGGGGGCATCCGGATATGCAAAGCCACAACGTCCCAGACCCACAAACTTACAGCTTCCGTCAGCCAGATTTGCCGCACCGGCATAAGGAATGAACTGCCGCAGCCATGTATAACCATTTCCCACAACAGGCACATCACCTGCTGCCTTTTGAATCTGCCGTGTAAACTCAAACAGCCGGTCCATACTTTCCAGAGGATGTTCATCCGGAGTGGGAACTCCCATGCTGGATAAATCAAAGGGTCTTGTTACCTGAGGATAAATATAATAGGGATTTCCAGCAGAATTGCTTAAAAGATCAATGCCCTCTTCCACCAGCATGCGCACAAGAGCCATTGGTTCCGTTGGATCAAACTTCCACATATCATTCTGATCACAGCCAAATCCATAGGGATAGGGATGAGCGTCAAATACATTAAAACGACAGGCTATAATAAAGTCATCACCCACTGCTTCCCGGACGGCACGGATTGTCTGACGAAGAAAACGGCTCCTGTTCTCAAAGCTTCCGCCATATTTTCCCTCTCTCGTGTGGCTTGCAATCAGCTCACTCAAAAGATACCGGTGGCAATTTTTTATATCCACACCGTCAAAGCCTGCTTCCTTTGCCAAAACCGCACTTTCCACATAATGCGCCGTTAAATTATCCAGATATTCATCTGTCACCACTGGCGCATCTGCATCAAGTCCCACTCTTGGATCCAGGATAGGATCGTGCTGGGGAACAATAGGAGCTGCCTTATGACCTTCCGGTCTGGAATAGCGTCCGGAATGTGTTAACTGTAAAATATTCAGAGGTTTTTTACCATTGCGGGCAATTGCCGACTGATTGCAACGTTCAACAACACCCTGAAACTGCAGCATATTCTCCTTGGTCAGCATCATCTGGAGAGGATTGGCCCGTCCTTCCACAACTACCGCGCAGGCTTCCCACCAAAGTAAACCTGCTCCGCCTTCCGCAAACCTCTTATATCTTCTTTCAACAAGCTCAGATGGAGAACCATCGGGGTTTGAATCACAGCCTTCCATTGGCAGAATTGCAATTGCATTGGGTGCAACCCGTTTTCCTACCTTTACCTCTTTGCCAAGGGGTGATAATTCTTCGCTGAATGTTATATTTACACCAAGAGCATTTACTTTTTCTACAACCTCATGTAATGTCTTAAAATTAAATTTTTCATGTGATGCCATTCTTCAGTCATCTCCTTATTATTAATGCCAGTCATGCTGTTTCATATAGAGGATTCCAGATCCGGCAATCTCATCCGCACTTTTTTGCGGCTGAATCCAGCCGGCATCGAAGCCGCCGGGCGCAAATGTTTCCATTGTGATATGCCCTTTATAATCATATCTTTGCATCAGCTCCCATAGGTCCTTCCAAGGAAAAAAACCCTGACCCGGACCCCCTCGGTTGTTGGAGCATGCATGAAAATGATACATTTTTTCTTTCTTCAGCACGGCTTCCAATGCATCTGTAATACTGTCTTCTTCAATTCCTGCCTGATATGTATCAAAATGTACCCCTACATTTTCCTCACCAATATCAGAAACAAGCGTTAAAGCCTGAGCTGCTGTGTTGACAACGCTTGTCCGATACCGGTTTAAGGGTTCAAGAGCAAGCCGCACACCACATTCTTTTGCTATGGCAGAAACTTTACGAATACCCGTCACCGCAAGCTCCCACTCTCTTTTTTCATCATCCCCGGAAAGCCGGTGCTTTTTCCCTCCCCCCGTGTAAAGAGGGCCAGCAAATACCTTTGCAGAAACAGCTTCCGCTGATTTTAAACATTCCGTCATATATGCTATTGTGTTCTTCCGGATGGTTTCATCAAAATTAGAAAGATCACGCCCGGCTCCTAGTGCAGCGCATAGGCTTACTTCCATATCCAGGGAACAAATTTCATCCACAAGTTTCTTTGGAATATCAGGAACAGTCATGGGAAGTTCTATTGCTGTAAATCCCATTTTAAATGCTTTTTCAGGCAATCCCACACATTGGAGTCCCAGTTCATTCTCCCAATTCCAAAGATTAATTCCCCAGCGGTTGCTCATATCTCTCTCCTATCTGGTTGAAGCCCGTATAATTAAATCTGTCTCCAGCAGCTCTTTTAAAGGCTGGGGGAGCATTCCCTTCTCATCTTTATATTCAATTTGATGAATCAGATTATTGGTTGCCCTTACTCCAATATCATAAAATGGCTGTGCTACAGTGGACAGAGGGGGCTCCACCATACCAGATAGAGTTACATTATCAAAGCTGAGTACAGAGACATCCTCCGGAATATTGATCCCCATTTCATGTAGAGCATGGAGAATTACAAATGCCTTTGGGTCGCTGGTTGCAAAAATCGCATCCGGCCTGTTTTCCGAATTCATCAATGCCTGTGTCATGGTGTAGAAGCTGCTGCTGCTTCCTGTGGCCTCCCGCATGACCAGGTTTTCGTTATATGGGATATTGTTGTCTTCAAGCGCCGCCCGGTAGCCCCGATAACGCTCATTATACAAAAAAAGGTTTTCCCGGCCCAGGGCCAAAGCAATCTTTTTATGTCCTGATCCGATTAAATACCGGACTGCATTATAGGCTGCTTTAAAGTTATCAATAGCAACAATATCAATTTTCCCCTCGTCCTTGGCGTAAAAACGGTTTATAAGCACAAGTGGGAATCCTTCTGACCGCAAATTCCTTATATGAATCGAGTTTGGAAGCATGGAACCAACTATAAATCCATCCACCAGACGTGACTTCATAGTAGAAATATAGTCTTTTTCCACACCGCTGTTCTCATCGGTATTGCAGAGGATTACCGTATAATTTTTTTGTCTTGCCGCATCTTCAACTCCCCGTGTAATCATAGGGAAAATAAGGTTCTGGATATCCGGAAGCATGAGGACTATGGTATTGGTTCTGCCCATTTTCAGACCTTTTGCCATGACATTGGGGCTGTAGCCTGTTTTCTGTACGGCCTCCATGACACGCATCCTTGTGTCATCACTTACATAGCTTTTTCCACTTAAAACTCTTGATACGGTTGTCGCTGAAA
>JAEWRS010000364.1 GCA_023398855.1 Bacillota bacterium | reverse complement strand
TTGCTTGTATCTTCTTCAAAAAGGAATAATTTCTTTCCCAAAAGGAGGTGTTTCAATGGCTACCACTCGTTTAATTTCCATGCACCAGAACAAAGGCAAGAGCATTGCACAATGTCTTTCTGACCGTACCGATTACGCTCAAAACCCCGACAAAACCAATGATAGGGAACTCATCAGCTTTTATGAATGTGACCCTCGTACCGTGCAGGGGGAATTTCTACTTTCTAAGCGGCAGTATCATCATATAACAGGACGGGAACAGACGAATGATGTTATCGCCTATCAGATACGCCAGTCCTTTAAGCCGGGGGAAATTACGCCGGAGCTTGCCAATAAAATCGGCTATGAGCTTGCGGAGAAATGGACAAAGGGAAAGTACGCTTTTATCGTTGCAACTCATGTTGATAAATCGCACATTCACAATCATATTATTTATAATTCTACCTCTCTGGACTGCACCAAAAAGTTCAGAGATTTTTTAGGCTCCGGCAGAGCTGTTGGGAAAATAAGTGACCGCATTTGCCTTGAACACGGACTGTCCATTATTGAAAACCCAAAGCGCGGGAAAACCAATTATGGCAAATGGCTCGGCAACAAAAAAGCTCCCTCTTTCTCCGATAAAATCAGAGAAACCATTGATGCTGTTCTTGCGAAAAAGCCTGCCGACTTCAATTCGTTCTTACTGGAAATGCAAGCCGCAGGCTATGAAATAAAACAAGGTAAGCACATATCTTTTTTAAGCAAAAACCAGAAAAAGCCTATCCGTTTTCGCTCTCTTGGCGAAGGATATTCGGAGGACGAAATCAGAACTGCCATCAAAGGAATTAAGCCGCTTGTACCCAAAAGAAAACCGACACAAAAACCCGTGCAGCGTGTCAATCTGCTTGTGGATATACAGGCAAAATTGCAGGCAGGAAAAGGGGCAAGTTATGAGCGATGGGCAAAGGTTTTTAATCTCAAGCAGATGTCACAGACCATTAACTTTTTATCGGAAAACAATCTTCTTGCCTATGAGGATTTAGAACAAAAGGCACAGACTATAACCGCCCAATTTAATGAGCTTTCCTCCAAAATCAAAACCGCTGAAAAACGCATGGGTGAGATTGCTGTATTAAAAACGCACATCATCAATTACACAAAAACCCGTGATACTTATACCACCTACCGCAAGGCAGGCTACTCAAAAAAATTCTATGAAGAACACACCGCTGATCTGATTTTGCATAAGGCGGCAAAGGTTGCTTTTGATGAGTTAGGTGTGAAAAAACTCCCCACTGTCAAAGCTCTGCAAACTGAATATGCAGAACTGCTTTTCGAGAAGAAAAAAAACTATATTAGGTATAGTAATGCAAAAAAAGAAATGCGAGATATACTTATTGCAAAGGCGAATGTTGACAGGCTTCTTAATTATTCCACCAAAGAGCAGATTGAAATCAAAAGGGAGTCTGAACGATAATAAATGATTTATAAAACCGACAGCTGGATAACTACCATCTGCCGGTCAATTCTCGCAAAAATCAGCTTGCCTTACTATACAAGCTTTGGCCTGCTCCATAATAGTTATCAAAAACATGCTGATAAACCATTTCACACTTTTTGCGATAAAGATCAGTGGAATAGCTTCGCGGCAATTCCTTATCAAGCACAACCTCAATCGTATATAAAACCTCTGCTCTTGCTTGCTGTTTTTTTCTCCAATCCAATACCAGCTTTTCGTGTTTAAGTGTTCCCAAGAGATAGCGTGCAACCCTTTTAACTTGCTGCTTTTCTTTATCAGTTAGCTCCATTTCAGGTTTTATTAAAATATCGAACATGGCCAATTCTTCTTCTGACAAGTTTTCCTGCATATGACGTTTCTGCTCATCACTTAGGGCTTCTGCAAAATCTACAAGGTTTTTATAAATGATATCCACATTTTTACTGCCCGAATTATATTCTTCAATCATCTGCTCGAAGCGTTCAAGGTAATCAGCACGGGTCTTATTCTTTTCTACCATATCATTTAGCACTTGTTCCACCTTGTTCTTGAGTTTCTGCATTTCGATATTCTTATGCTTCTTCTCAAAATCCCGACGCATTTTTTCAAAGTCAAGACCTGATAAATCAACAATGTTCTCTATATCATCGGAAATGATATAGCCTTCTGCATCAATTGAAAGGTCAAGCACTTGCTCCATGCCATTCACAACGCGATCGATATTTACCGGTGGTGCCAAAGCTTTAATCTTTTCAACAAGGCTATGCAACAATTGGCTCGTGCTTTCAAACTGATAGGCGTTGTGATCTGGCAAAATTGCCTTGAACAGCCTCCAAACAAGGTTGCCCAGTTGCATAAACTTCTTTTGGGTTTCCTCACTGGAAACAAGGATATCCACTGCGTCATCCATCAACGAAATTTTCTCAAAGCTTTTAGCTGAGGACTTCACTATTGCGTCAAGGTCAATATGTATGCTGCTGCAAAACTCATCAGTTTGCTTGATGGCTTCTTCAAGGTCTTTAATTAATTGTTCTTTATCCTTAACTGGAGATTCTATACCACCTTGTCCAGGCTTTGCATATATGGATAGTGCCTTCTGTAGATTGCGGAATACGCCTACATAATCGACAATCAGGCCATTTGATTTCCCTTCAAAAACTCGGTTGGCGCGGGCAATTGTCTGCATCAAGGTATGATTGCGCATAGGCTTGTCCAGATAGACGGTAGAAAGTGGCTGAACGTCAAACCCTGTAATCCACATAGCACAGACAAATACAATGCGCAGTGGGTTATCTGGGGTTTTAAAGTTTTCATCCAGTTGTTCCGTCTGCATACGCTTACGAATAGGCAGAATATCAATACCCTTTTTTCTAAAATCATCAACCTCATTTTGAGATGATGATACAACGACAGCCATGTCCGTTTCTTCCATGTAGCGGATTTTTATTTTCAGTGTTTTTGCCTGCATATTATCTGCCGCTTTAAGCTGCTCTTTTAGTTTCCCGATATATTTTTTCCATCCAGACTGCACTTTGAAATACATCTTAACAGCGGTTAGCTTATCAATGCTGACAACCAGTGCCTTTCCCATATAGCCACGGCTCATATAATGCTCAACGATATCCTCTGAAATTTTATCAAGCCGTTCCTCCCGGGTAATAAGATGATATTCGCGCAAAAACTCTCTTTCGAGCTTTGATTCTTGTGCCTCGTCAAGCATTGCATCTTCAATCACTTGGTTGAGGTCGTCATTCAAAGCCTCATTGATAAGTTGCAATTCCGGTATACGGTTTTCGTAATAAAGCGGTACAGTTGCGCCGTCTTCAATGGCGGCAGAGAAATCATATACACTGACGTAATCGCCAAACACATCGCGGGTAATGGCATCACCTTCCACCAGTGGTGTCCCAGTGAAACCGATGAACGAAGCATTTGGGAGAGCCCGGCGCATATTCTGTGCTAGCGTATCGTATTGACTTCTATGTGCTTCATCTGTAATTACAATCACATCATCGCGTAAAGTAACCGGCTCGGCAACATCTTCCCACTGAAATTTCTGAATCAGTGTAAACACCATTCGGTGATCCTCTTCTAGGAGATCATGCAATCCTTGGCAGCTGTCAGCCTGACAATCTTCTTTCACCGCACTAACAGAGGAAAACGTCTTATATATTTGGTCGTCAAGATCGGTACGGTCGGTAACAATAACAAAACTCCAGTTTCCAGGGATTTTACGCAATATCTTTTGGGTGAAAAATACCATGGAAAAGCTCTTGCCGCTACCCTGTGTGTGCCAGAATACGCCAAGCTTACCATCACGGTTTTTAATGTCTCGGACAGCCTCAATAGCATTATTTACACCCAAGAACTGATGATTCTTGGGAATGATTTTTATATTGTCATTTTGAAACAGTACAAAGTTTTCGAGTATATCAAGAATTTTTGCTCTATTACAAGTGCCGTGGAGCATCGCTTCAAGGCTGACCTTCACTTCTTCTTTTTCTGATTCAATTTTCTTCCACTCATTAAAAAACTCCATTGTGGAAGTAATGCTACCAATTTTGCTTTGACTGGCATTGGAAAGGATAATGAAGCCATTATACCAAAAGATTTGTGGAATCGTGTCCTTGTAATCTCGCAAGTTATCATTGTAAGCATTTTCAATGTTTTTGTGAGCAGCCTTCAACTCGATAAATACAAGAGGGATTCCATTGATAAACCCCACAATGTCGGCGCGGCGTTTATACACTGAGCCAGTGATCCAAAGTTGATTAACCATTAGATATGTATTATTGTCTGGATTCTTCCAGTCAATAATTTGCACAATGCCGTCTGTTTCCTCGTCGTATTCATCACGATAGGTTACAGGTACACCGTCCTTTATTAGTTTGTATGTTTCGGCATTGGCGCGCACCAGACTGAGGCTATTTCGGTCTTTTGTAATTTCTTCAACCGCTAAGGTTACAGCATCAACATCAATGTCAGGATTAAGACGTATAATTGCATCACGAAGATAGCGTGTCAACACCACATCTGATGCCGTTTCACGCCCGAGCGTACCATCTTTGCCAAACACTTCGTCATAACAATTTTTAGTTTCCCAGCCGATAGTCTGCAATAGTTCCATTGCAGGCTGTTCCACCAAATAATCTTCTGTATATGGATTCAAATGATTATCCCTCCCATCACATTTTTATTGTAAGCCCCTCGCCGATACAGTCAATCAAAACTTTCATTATGCAGTCTAAATTCGTTTTATCATAAGGGTTTTTTAATTGCTTTTCTATGATTTGTGCTAAAGATAATGCATGCAGTTTTTCACCGTCAAAGTTATCATAATGGCAGATGAATTCGTCTGCTAAGGTCTTAATTGCTGTTTTTACCGTAAAATCTGTGCTGCCAACTAAAAACTCTTGGTTTAGCATATTGTCAATCTTATCGGCAAGCGTTCCTTCTCCTACTTTTCGTAAGAGTATCTGTGCCGTGTAGTTGCTTTTGTAACGCTCATTTTCGATACACATTGCCCTTAGCTGAACGATTATCATATCAAAATAGGTGATAACATCAATATCTTTATTATCAATACGGTTAATCTCTCGAAATCGTCTATATCGTCTAAGCAGAAGAGCAAAATGGATATTGAAGTTTTTGATATACTCTACCAATTGCATTTGTTCTGCATATTCTTCATCAGTCAAAAATCATTCCTCCCTTACAAGGATATCAAGATTCGAAACATCAATATTACCGGATATCAACCGCGGAAGTAATAAGTCACGAGTTTTTCGCAGGTTAGTGTTTTTAGCTTTTAAGTTTTGCATCAGCAAAGTTATATTATTTGTAATTTTGTCATATCTGTTCAAAATATCAGATGGCGGGATACAAACCAGCTTCATGTTTATAAAGTTCTTATTGGCATGTGGAATGGCCGAGCCTGTGTTGTTGTCAGAAATCTCCTTTTCGTTGCTTAGTAATAACGTATAGAGCAAATTCTTATACTGGCTTTTGGTTTCGATTTTTGCAAGAGTTGAACCTATTGCGCCATACTCTCCTCTTATAACTTTACCAGAACTTGCTCCATCCATAACCATTATGATATCATTCCTATCCGCCATGACCATCTTATCAGGAATAACATAACTGTATGTTCCAGAAGCAACCGCATCTAACAAAATATTTGGAACAAGGTTTCCGTAGTGAACAGAAGTGGATTCGTTTGCCTTTTTCCCTTTAATGAATTTTGCAATACTATCAAACCTTACTACTTGCCAACCATTCGGAATCATGCCCAGCTCGGATTCAACCATTTTAATTTTTTTATGTCCGGGGAAACGGAAATTCACAAACCATTCGTGGTACAACTTTTGTGCCATTTCTTCTAAAATGGTAATCCGACAGATGTTGTTCTCAATTAGGTCGTCGTATGCAGAAATGATTGTTGCAATTTTATCTTGTAAATCCCGATCAGGCAGCTGAATTGAATATTCAGGGAAATCCTTAATAGAAATTCTATCAACAGTGCTGCCATGAATAATTTTGGGCGTAATATATTCTCTCCATTTTGCTGATTGGAGATAGTAATATAAGAAAATATTATTAATTTCTATAGGATTAACGCGTAACAAAGCCATGCGTCTTCCTAAGCAGCCGACGAAACCTTTAGGAATTAAACAGTATTGATGTAATGTCGCTTCGTATGAAAAAACAATGTCTCCTTCTTGCGGTGTAACCCGTTTTGTCCACATAGGATATTGATCCCAAGAAATATGTCTAATACCATCATTTTTAATTTTCCCGTCCGGTGAAATACTTTTTATGCCAAGAAATATTGGCCCATTATCTGATGGAGCAGGGGTAGCATGCGGACCATCAAACAGTTGACATATTTCAGCAAATTTTCTTTCTTTAAATTCACTCATTGTCATTCACCAACAACAGAAAGTTTTCTTCTATCGCCATTTCTATTAAATGTGCCTGCTCATTTAATTGTAAAAGCTCTGCATTCAAGGTTGTAAAACTTTCGAAAAAATCTTCTTCGTCATATTCTTCACATTGTGAGCCAACATATCGACCAGGATTTAAGCTCCATCCTTGCGCCTCGATTTCGTCAATAGTTGCCACTTTACAAAGGCCTGAAACATCCTGATATTTTCCGTTGGGGAACAACTCACCCAGCATATCCGCGCCACCTTCAAGATTTTCAATTTTTTTGTTGTGATAAAGGCGCACAATATTTGCGA
>JAEWRS010000442.1 GCA_023398855.1 Bacillota bacterium | reverse complement strand
AAAACAGACAGATGAAGCTCCCCGCGGCCGGAAACCTTAAAGCAGTCTGGAGAATCCGTCTCTTCTACACGGAGACTGACGTCAGTATTCAATTCCCGGAACAGGCGCTCCCTGATATGACGTGAAGTAATATACTTTCCTTCCTGTCCGGCAAGAGGGCTGTCATTTACCATAAAATTCATTGCAATCGTGGGCTCTGATATTTTCTGGAAAGGAATTGCTTCCGGGTTTTCAGGAGAACAGAGGGTATCACCGATATGAATATCAGAAATTCCTGAAATAGCAACAATCGCGCCGATCGTAGCCTCCTGGACCTCCACCTTGTTAAGGCCTTCATACTCGTACAGCTTCCCCACTTTTACCTTGCGGAATTTATCCGGATCATGGTGGTTAACGATCACACACTCCTGGTTTACTCTGACTCTTCCATTGTCCACCTTGCCAACGCCGATCCGTCCAACGTACTCATTGTAATCAATGGTACTGATAAGCAGCTGGGTGGATGCATCCGGATCGCCTTCAGGAGCCGGTATATGGTCAATAACAGTCTTAAACAGGGGTCCCATGTCTACTTCTTCCTCTTCAAGCTCCATTTTGGCAAAGCCGGCTTTTGCAGAAGCATAGATAAAGGGACAGTCCAATTGCTCTTCACTGGCATCTAAATCCATGAGAAGCTCCAATACCTCTTCCTCCACCTCCTCAGGTCTTGCCTCAGGACGGTCAATTTTATTAATGCAGGTCACTACAGACAAGCCAAGCTCTAATGCTTTCCTAAGTACAAACTTCGTCTGGGGCATAACGCCTTCATAGGCATCTACAACCAGGATCACTCCATTTACCATCTTTAAAACGCGCTCCACCTCGCCGCCGAAATCCGCATGGCCAGGGGTATCAATGATGTTGATCTTGGTTCCGTTGTAATGAACAGCCGTATTCTTGGATAATATGGTGATTCCCCGTTCTCTCTCAATATCATTGGAATCCATGACGCGCTCCATGACTTCCTGATTCTCACGGAAAATACCGCTCTGCTTAAGCAGCGCATCCACCAGCGTTGTTTTGCCATGGTCGACGTGGGCAATAATCGCCACATTTCTTACGTCTTCTCTCTTCATCTTCATAAAATGTACTCTTCTTTCTCTTCTTTAAACAAAGAATGTACTCCATCCGCCATAAGGGATACCGGACGACGTACATTTTTATAATACAGGCAATCACGCTCCATATCATAAAAAACTAAGGACCTGATCTGCCCTTAGTTTCATTTACATTATCACAATTATTCAGTATATCATCTTATTTTGTATAATGCAAGATTTTTCTTTTTTTTGACATGATATTATAATCATCCCAATATACGTCAAGGCAGCAAAATCACTTCTTTATTAAAAATGCCGTAATAAACTTCACCTGTCATAAGCAGCCCTGCTCTTCCGTTTGTCACCTCAGTAATATCAGTCTGAACTTTGCTCAGGACTGAATCAGGAACCAACGCCACAAGCTTCACCTGGTCCGTGTATTCTACATCAATGGTTATTATCTCCTGCTGCCCTAAGAGGTACTGGATCTTTCCTATGCCATTGTAATCTGTAGTAACAGAAAGCTTTACCGCCGGTTCTGCAGTCAAAGCCACACAGCTCTCTAACCCTTCCTGCACTGCTCTGGAATATGCTCTTACCAGACCTCCTGTGCCAAGAAGTGTTCCTCCAAAATAACGGGTCACCACTGCGCAGAGGTTAACAAGCTTCTCGCCTTCCAACACATCCATCATTGGTTTTCCTGCTGTCTGGCTTGGCTCTCCGTCATCGCTTAAACGCTTTTCTTCTCCGTTCCTGCCTATGATCCATGCGTAGCAGTTATGCCTTGCATTCCAATACTTTTTTCTCGTATCCTCTATAAAAGCCAGTGCCTGCTCTTCTGTTTCCACTGGCCTTAAGCTGGCAATGAACCGGGATTTTTTTTCTGTAATCTCCCCTGAGCCTCCCTGATATAAAATCCTGTAAGACTTTCTCATAACTTCCTCATTCCTTCTTTTAACCGATTCCTTACATTATATCCAAAAGTACGGACTCAGGCAAGCTTTCATGTATATTTTGTCCGATTATCTCCTAAAATGGTAAGTGTTGAATTGTAAGACAATTTTTGGTATAATAAACCGGTAAAGGAGGTTTCCTATGAATTACGGCAAACAATCAACAGAGAAAAAAATCAGATCTGCCAATTCAAAAGCAAGGAAATACACTACAAAAGTCTTTCTTGCCTTTTTAAAGAGCTTATTTGTGCTGTGCTTATTTGGCGGCATTGTTGTCGCAAGCGTCTGCATGGGCATGGCAAAAGGTATTATAGACAATGCTCCTGAAGTGGATATTGCAACCATTGTTCCAAATGAATATGCTACAACGGTCTATGACAGTGCCGGCAACGTCACTGAAACCCTGGTAACCGCAGGTTCCAACAGGGAAGAGGCCAGTTATGAGGAACTTCCAAAGAATCTTGTCAATGCATTTGTATCTTATGAGGATTCCAGGTTCTGGGAACATAACGGAATTGATTTACGTTCTATTATGCGTGCCGTCAGAGGCGTGCTCACAGGCAATTCCACAGCAGGCGGAGGAAGTACCATAACCCAGCAGCTGATAAAAAACAGCGTATTCGGCGGTGGTATGGAAAAAAGTTTTGGAGAGCGGCTGGAAAGAAAGCTGCAGGAATGGTTTTTAGCCGTCAAGCTGGACGGAGTCATGTCCAAGGAGCAGATCATAACTAATTATTTAAATACCATTAACCTGGGTAACAATTCCCTGGGAGTCAAAGTAGCTGCCAGGAGATATTTCAATAAAAATGTTTCGGATTTAACCTTATCAGAATGCGCTGTCCTCGCAGGGATCACCCAGAACCCATCAAAATTCAACCCAATTACAGGACAAAAGGCCAATTCGGACAAGCAAAAGGTTATACTCCAATACATGCTTGACCAGGGGTATATAACTAAGGAAGAAGAGGACCATGCCCTGTCCGACGACGTGTATTCCAGAATTCAGAATGTTGATACTGTAACAAAAGAAACCTCTTCTCCGTACAGTTATTTTACGGATGAACTGGTGGAACAGGTGAAAAAAGCCATGAAGGAACAGTTGGGATATACGGATACCCAGGCCCACAATTTACTTTACAGCGGCGGCCTGTCCATTTATACAACTCAGGATCCCAGGCTCCAGGCCATTGTAGACGAAGAAATCAACAATCCTGAAAACTATTCTGCAGCCAGATACTCCATAGAATACAGACTTTCCGTTACACACAAGGATGGAACTACCACCCATTACTCCCAGGAGAACATAAAGCAATACCACAGGGCAAACGGAGATTCCGAATATGACGGCCTGTATAATTCCGAAGAAGCAATTGAATCCGATATAAATGGATACAAGGCTTATCTTTTAAAAGAAGAGGATACCATTCTGGGAGAAAGCCTTCACAAGACGCTGCAGCCTCAGGCTTCCTTTGTTCTCATGGACCAGAAAACAGGCGAAGTAAAGGCTATAAGCGGCGGACGTGGACAGAAAACTGCCAGCCTGACCTTAAACCGGGCCAGCAACACCTATCGTCAGCCAGGCTCCACCTTTAAGGTCTTAACAGCCTTTGCGCCTGCAATTGATACCTGCGGCGCCACCCTGGGAACGGTTTATTATGATTCCGTTTTCACGGTGGGCAATAAGACATTTTCCAACTGGTACAGCTCAGGCTATCAAGGTTACTCCAGCATAAGGGAAGGAATCATCTATTCCATGAACATCGTGGCAGTCCGCTGCCTGATGGAAACGGTAACACCTCAGCTGGGAGTGGAATATGCCAAAAACTTCGGCATATCGTCTTTAACTGACACGGATTATAACCCGGCCCTGGCCCTTGGCGGAATCACCACAGGTGTCTCCAACTTAGAGCTGACCGGTGCATTTGCAACCATAGCTAACGGAGGGGTATATAAAAATCCTATATTCTTTACCAAAATTCTGGACCACGACGGCAAGGTATTAATTGACAATACACCGGAAACCCACCGGGTATTAAAGGATTCTACCGCATTTCTCTTGACCGATTCCATGGCAGATTCCATGGAAAGCAGCAGGAAGTTTTCAAGTGCAGGACCCAGTTCCACCAGCGCTGCCGCACATATTCCAGGCATGTCGGCCGCAGGAAAAAGCGGAACCACCACAGCTAACAATGATATCTGGTTTGTAGGCTTTACCCCTTATTATACTGCCGGTATCTGGGCTGGCTGTGATGACAACCAGAAGCTCACGAAACAAAACGGAGGAACCTCCTTTCACAAAGCAATCTGGAGAAAAATCATGACCAGGGTCCATGAAGGAATGTCTGATCCCGGTTTTACGGTTCCTGACAGCATAGAAACCGCCCAGATCTGCCGGAAATCCGGCAAGCTGGCAGTATCCGGGATCTGTAACAACGATCCCAGAGGCAATGCAGTATACACAGAATTCTTTGCAAAGGGGACGGTTCCCACGGACGTTTGCAACAACCATGTACGGGCCACGGTTTGCTCCACGTCCTACCGTCTGCCAACTCCTTATTGCCCCGAACGGACTACTGCCATATTCATGGCAATTCCCGCGGGAGAAGAAGGAACAACCGATGATTCCAAATACGCTATGCCAGGCTACTGCACCATCCATTCCGCCAACTCCGTCATCCTTCCTCCGGGTGATAGTTATGAAACGCCCGGCGCTATCCCCCCGCAATACGGACCAAGCAGTACTCCTCAAAGTCCCGGCGGTGTAACACAGACCCCGCCTTGGGGAGGTTATTAAAAACACAAAAGAGCCAGAAAGGTTATCATATCAACCTTTCTGGCTCTTTTATTTAACCTGTATGCTCATCATAACGATTCTGGCTGCATCAACTCTTCATCTTGGGCTTAAAAATAACAGATCCCAGATATCCAAAAATTAATGCCCCGGAGATTCCTACTGCGCTGGCAGTAAATCCTCCTTTAAAAATTCCCAGGAAACCATCTTCTCCCATGCTCTTCCATACACCTTTCCATAAGGTGTTTCCAAAGCCCAGAAGGGGAACTGTGGCTCCGGCTCCGGCCCAGTCAGCAAAGGGCTGATAGATTCCAAGTGCTCCCAGAATGCTTCCCGTCACCACCAAAAGGACCATAATACGTCCGGGCATCAATTTTGTGTTATCCATTAATATCTGCACCAAAGCGCAGATCACTC
>JAEWRS010000440.1 GCA_023398855.1 Bacillota bacterium | reverse complement strand
GATGAATGCCGTCCCCGTGGTCGAAAACAACAGGAAAACGGTTATAGGTCTTATAAATCTCCGACTCTGCTTTCTCAATATATTCCTGTTTACTTAGCATGATAAAAACGCTCCTCTCCCAGACTTATAATTGCTGTTCCGATTCCCTTATTGGTGAAAATCTCCAAAAGCAGGCAATGGGGAATTCTTCCATCCATGATATGTACCCTGGATACCCCTTGTTTCATGGCGTCAATGCAGTTTTGAAGCTTTGGGAGCATTCCCCCTCCCAGCATCCCACTTTGAACAAATTCCTCTGCCTCGTCGATAGACATTTCGGAAATCAGGGATTCTTTATCCTGGAAATCTTTATAAACACCCTCAACATCAGTCAAAAAAGCCAGTTTCTCCGCCTCCATGGCTGTTGCAATGGCACAGGCCGCATCGTCCGCGTTAATATTATATGTCTCAAAGTTTTCATCAAAGCCCACAGGGCAGATGACAGGGAGAAAATCCTTTTCCAGTAAATCGTATATGATCTGAGGGTCCACCTGGGTGATGTCTCCCACAAAACCAATATCCTCTCCATTTGAGTATCGTTTTTTACACTTTAACATCATCCCGTCTTTCCCGCTGATGCCCACCGCTTTTACTCCCAATTCATTGACCATCTGCACCAGACTTTTGTTCACACGGTTTAATACCATTTCCGCAATTTCCATGGTAGGTTCATCGGTCACCCGGAGTCCGTTGATAAATTGCGGCTCCATACCTGACTTTTCCACCCACTTACTGATTTCCTTCCCTCCGCCATGAACGATGATGGGCTTAAAGCCAACCAGTTTTAAGAGAACCACATCCTGAATAACACTTCTTTTCAACTCCTCATCAGCCATGGCACTGCCGCCGTATTTTACAACAATAATCTTTCTGTTAAAACGCTGTATATAAGGAAGAGCCTCTATCAATACCTCCGCTTTTTCCATAATGCTGTGGTCCAGTTCCATTATTGTTTCTCCTTTCATGGTTGGTAGTAATTTATCTTATTCGCCTTACGAACGGTAATCGGCGTTAATCTTCACATAATCAAAGGTCAGATCACAGCCCCAGGCAGTTGCTGTTGCATCTCCCATCTTTATATCAGCAATCGCGGTCACTTCCGGTTCTGATAAGATCTTTGTAGCTTCTTCCTCGCTATAGGGAAGAGCAACTCCCTGTTCAATAATTTTCAGTTTTCCTGCCGCACTTTCAAAAAACAAGTCTACCTGTTCCGGGTCAAACATTGCGCCGGAGTATCCCATGGCACAAAGAATGCGGCCCCAATTGGCGTCATGTCCGAAAATCGCTGCCTTGGTCAGGCTGGAGGTAATAACGGATTTTGAAAGAGTCACTGCCTGTTCCTTTGTTTCTGCTCCAATGATCTTTACCTCAAACAGCGCTGTACAGCCTTCTCCGTCCCCTGCCATCTTCTTTGCAAGTGTTTCATTAATGAAGTTAAGCGCTTTACAAAACGCCTTATAATCCTCATTTTTAGAAGTGATCTCCTCATTCCCTGCCATTCCGTTAGCAAGGAGCAGCACCGTATCATTGGTAGAGGTATCTCCATCCACGGAAATCATGTTGTAGGTGTCCTTAATGTCTTCCCTTAATGCTTCCTGCAATAGCTCTTTGGAAATAGATGCATCCGTTGTAACAAAGCTCAGCATGGTACACATATCGGGATGAATCATGCCGGAACCTTTGCACATACCGCCCATGGTAATTGTCTTGCCGCCTATTTCAAACTGGACGGCAGCTTCCTTTTTTACCGTGTCAGTGGTCATAATAGCCATGGCCGCTGCCATTCCGCTTTCCAGACTGCCGTCAAGGGCCGGTGCAAGAGCCTTCACCCCGGCGGTAATACGGTCCATGGGAAGCTGTTTGCCGATCACTCCTGTAGATGCAACCAGTATAGAATCAACAGGAATAGCAAGGCATTCCGCAGCAGCCTGCGCTGTTTCCTTACAGTAGCGAAGCCCTTCCTCTCCTGTGCATGCATTGGCAATACCTGCATTGACAACCACTGCCTGGGCGTAAGAAGAATTTGTCACAACATCCTGATCCCACTTTACAGGAGCAGCCTTTACAATATTGGTGGTAAAGGTTCCTGCTGCCTTGCAGGGCACCTCACTGTAAATCATTGCCATGTCTTTTCTGTCTTTATATTTTATTCCTGCCGCCGCAGATGACGCTTTAAATCCCTTTGCAGCTGTTACTCCGCCTTCTGTCTTCTTCATATCATTCTTCCTCCTTTGTTCCAATCACAGTATAGACTGCAAACGGAAAAATCTGCTGATATTGTTTTTAAATTCATCTATATCCCCCCGCTTAACCAATAAAATTTGTAATGTTTGCCCCATTTAAATCAAAATCATAGTAATTCAAATCATCGCGAAAGGTCCAGCCTACTTTATTCCAGAATTGGTTGCCAACGGCATTGGATTGAAAAGCAATCAGGCTGACCTTATTAACCCCTTCTTCTTTCAGCCTTTTCATTGCCTCTTGAGCCATCTTTTGCCCTATTCCATGCATTCTGTATCCCTCTGCCACGCACACATGATACATGCAGCCCCGCCGTCCGTCATGGCCGCAGAGAATGGAGCCGATAATCTTTCCATTATCCTCTGCCACCACACTGGTTGCCGGGTTTCTTTTTAAAAACATTTCCACACCTTCTCTGGAATCATCAACCGCTCGCAGCCCAAAACCTTTAATCCCAGACCAGAGTCCATAAACCTGGTCATAATCGTTTAATGTCATCGTTCGAATCATCATAATATTTTCCTTTTCTTAAGCCTTTATCCGGAAATCTTACGGGAACATAGGAATCAGCTTAAGCCCTTTGTTCTCCGGAAGTCCAAACAAGATATTCATATTCTGCACTGCCTGACCTGCGGCCCCCTTTACCAGGTTATCCATGGAGCCCATCATGACGATCCGGTTGGTCCTTGGATCAATCTTAAAGTTCACATCCACAAAATTGCTTCCTTCTACCCATTTGGTCTGAGGAACCACATCCTTTTCCAGAACCCGTACAAAATACTCATTTCCATAATAGTTATCATAAACTGCCTTTACTTCCTCATAGGTTACAGGTCTGGTAAGCGTTCCATAGGCAGTTATGAGTATCCCCCGGTTCATTGGCACCAGATGGGGAGTAAAGCTGATGGTGACAGGACATCCTGCCCCATATGACAGCTGTTCCTCAATCTCCGGCGTATGACGGTGAACACCTACTCCGTAAGCCTTGATATTTTCATTGACCTCGCAGTATAAGTTATCCACCTTGGCGCCTCTTCCTGCACCTGATGTCCCGGACTTGGCATCAATGATAATGGTACCGGGATCGATCAGCCCTTCCTTTACTAAGGGATAAATGGATAATGTAGAGCAGGTGGGATAACAGCCTGGGTTAGCAATGAGCCTGGCCTGTTTGATCTTTTCCCTGTTGATCTCCGGAAGACCGTAAACCGCTTCCTTTATAAACTGGGGAGTTTTGTGTTCCATGTTATACCATTCCTCATAGGTTGCTACATCTTTGATCCGGTAATCGGCACTTAAATCAATGACCTTTGTATTTTTTAAAATATTTTCATTCATAAGGGAAGCGCAAAAGCCCTGGGGTGTTGCCGTAAAAATCACATCAGCCATTTCCGCCAAGGCTTCCACATTATCATCCTGGCAGGAAGCATCAACGATCTGAAACATGTTTTGATAGATAGAAGCGTATTTCTCCTCCACATAGCTTTTGGACCCGTACCACAGGATCTCCACATCATCTCTTTGGAGCAAAAGCCTTGCAAGCTCCCCGCCTGCATATCCTGTTGATCCTATTATTCCAGCTTTAATCATAATCATCTCTCCTTTAGCTCTTTATGGGTAATCTGTGTTTATTTCGCTGATATGTATTGACTTTGCCGGTTTCTGGCATTTTATGCATTGATGCTGCAGGCTCCTGTTAAAAAAAGAGGGTTTTTCCATATATTTCACTTATTAACGTTTCATAATTATACATCCATAACGTATATTATGCAAGTTTTTTTTATATTTTTTCATTTTACCCTTGCATTATCCATGATTTTGGTGTATATTTATGAAAGTTCAATGAAAGAAAATCCAATTATAACTGAGGAGGATGTATATAATGAAAGACAAAGTTATTTTAGCCTATTCCGGCGGCCTTGATACTACCGCCATTATCCCGTGGTTAAAGGAAAATTTTGATTATGATGTCGTCTGCTGCTGCATCGATTGCGGCCAGGGGAACGAGCTAGACGGTTTGGAGGAAAGAGCCAAATTATCTGGCGCCACCAAACTATATATAGAAAATCTTGTGGACGACTTCTGTGACAATTACATTGTGCCATGTGTCCAGGCAAATGCAGTTTATGAAAACAAGTACTTATTAGGTACCTCCATGGCTCGTCCTGCTATTGCAAAGAGGCTGGTGGAGATTGCAAGAAAAGAAGGCGCTACTGCCATCTGTCATGGTGCTACCGGAAAGGGCAACGACCAGATCCGTTTTGAACTGGGCATCAAGGCTCTGGCTCCTGACTTAAAGATCATCGCTCCTTGGCGTATGACTGATATATGGACCATGAATTCCCGTGAAGATGAAATCGAGTACTGCAAGCAGCATGGGATTGACCTTCCTTTCTCTGCTGACAACAGCTACAGCCGTGACCGTAATTTATGGCATATCAGCCATGAAGGCCTGGAGCTGGAAGATCCGGCAAACGAGCCAAACTATGACCATTTATTAGTATTGGGCGTATCACCGGAAAAGGCTCCTGATGAAGGGGAATATGTGACCATGACCTTTGAAAAAGGTATTCCTGTCAGCGTAAACGGCGAAAAGATGAAGGTTTCTGATATCATCACGAAGTTAAACGAACTGGGCGGCAAACACGGCATCGGTATTGTGGATATCGTGGAAAACCGTGTTGTGGGAATGAAATCCCGGGGTGTTTATGAAACTCCTGGCGGAACCATCCTTCTTGAGGCTCATCAGCAGTTAGAAGAACTGGTGCTTGACCGGGCCACCATGGAAGTAAAAAAGGATATGGGCAACAAGTTTGCTCAAATCGTTTATGAAGGAAAATGGTTTACACCTCTGCGTGAAGCAGTTCAGGCATTTGTGGAGTCAACGCAGGCATATGTGACCGGCGAAGTGAAAATGAAGCTTTATAAAGGTAATATCATTAAAGCAGGAACCACTTCACCATATTCCTTATACAGTGAGTCTCTTGCATCCTTTACAACTGGCGACTTATACGACCACCACGATGCGGAAGGTTTCATCACCCTGTTTGGACTTCCCTTAAAAGTGAGGGCTATGAAGATGCAGGAAGTTGAAAAATCAGATAAATAATCAAACAATTAGGACGTACACAAGAATATTTCCCTGGGTACGTCCTTTTTTATATCCATGCATACAATTATTCATCTGCCAGTGCCTTTAACGTATTGCCGGCTATGCGGTATACCGTCCAGTCCTCCATTGATTTTGCTCCCATGGAGCGGTAAAAATCAATGCTGGGTTTGTTCCAGTCCAGGCACCACCATTCCAACCTTCCGTAGCCCCGCTCATTCGCAACTGCCCCAAGCCTCTTTAATAATGCCTTTCCAATCCCAAAACCCCTGTATTCCGGTTTTACATACAAATCTTCCAGATAAATTCCGGCTTTCCCCAAAAATGTAGAGAAATTATGGAAAAACAAAGCAAATCCGGCCTCCTCCCCATCACACAGGGCAAATATTACCTCGGCTTTTTGTTTGTTAAAGATCCATTCCTCCAGCAATTCTTCCGTAGCTGTTACCTCTTCAAGCATTTTTTCGTATTCAGCCAATTCTCTGATGAATGTTAAAATAAGAGCCTTGTCCTTTTTCCCGGCATAGCGGAATGTCAATTCCATACTCTTTCCTCCTGGGCTTGTTTTCCTTCTCATATCTTTTCAACTGTTGTACTGAAACAACTGACTTATTAAATATATCATTCCATGATTTCTTTTTAAAGTATTTTTTTAGACAGAGTCTCAGTCACGCAGCCTGAGGCTGCGTGACTTTATGTAAGAACGCTGTAATTGATGGAACCTGCCTTTGTGTATGGTGTCCTATTTATTTTCCAATGCCCGCCGGATACGGGGCATCATCTTTTTTGTGTACACATAGCCGCTTTCCATACACTTTTCCATACATTCAAAAGTTAAAAGTCCTGCTCCTTTTGGCATTGGCGGCTTTAACAGCAAAATCTCACCGCTGGACCGGCAGTCCTTTAATTCCCTGCTCATAATGGAAAAGGAATGGAACGCAACTTCAATAATGGAATAGTCATGAGGGCTCTCATATTCCTCTCCAATGTCAACCGCAATAACCCTGGCCTCTCCTGCAGAAATAAAAAGATCTACTGGAAGATTATTAGTCAATCCACCATCCACCAGAAGGAATCCGTTCATCTGTCTTGGCTGGAATACTGCCGGAACCGAAGAACTTGCCATCATAATATCACAGAGGAGTCCGTTCCTCTCCCATTTCACATGCTCCTGCCTTAAAGCAGAAAGAGGAATTTCTTCCTTAAACAGGTTCGTAAAGGTGACCGTATTTCCGCTGTTTATATCCACAGCAGGAATCAAAAGCCCCCGGCAGTTACCCTGAATCTCCATCCCATCTGTTAAACTGCACAGGAAACGTTGGAGCCGGTTCCCCTTTATAAGCCCTTTCAGTGTTGTCTCCCTGCCCAGCAGAATCTGAGGTAAAAATAAAGTAATTCCTAAAATATCAGGATCAATGAGACTTCTGCCATGTTTGGACAGCCACCGTACCGTTTCTCTCATGTCTCCGATGCTCATCCCTGATGCATATAATCCGGCCACAATGCTGCCGGCACTGGCTCCTGCGATCCGTTGCGGAAGAAGTCCCGCTTCCTCCAGTGCTGACAATACTCCCACATGTGCCGCTCCTCTGGTCCCTCCTCCTGCTAACGCCAGCCCGTAATCCGCCATGATTCCATTCTCCTTGATTTTCAGCCGCATTTCAGGAAAATGTATGCCCTTTTTTCTTTGTTTATGCCTGTTCCGGTAAATACAAAGAAGAACAGTTGTCTCTCACCAGATTTCTTCCTTGAGGAAGAAAGGTACAAAACAGCTGTTCTTTCTTATTGCTCTTATTTATAATATGCATCAATACCGTCGGCAATCCCTTTTGCAATCTTATCCCGGTATTCCTCGGTTGCCATCTTCTTATCTTCTTCTGCATTGCTCATGAATCCCATTTCCACGATAGTCACCGGTATATTGCACCAGTTGATGCCGCTCATGGAATCTGTTTCCTGCACACCCCGGTTCTTAAACCCGGTCTGGCCGCAGATCCCGTTCACAACAGCTTGGGAAAGAGAGAGACTTTTGCTGTACAGGTTTCCATTATAAGGATTTTTAGATGTCTGGCACATGGTAAGTGCTCCCTGGATGCTGCTGTCATTTAAGGAATTGGCATGAACCCTGACGAATATGTCCGCTCCGCTTTTATCTGCCATCTGGGCGCGTTCTGCATTACTGATATTCACTTCATGGGTTTCCCGTATCATATAAACCTGATACCCCCTGTTAATAAGCTCCTGCTTTAATTTTAAGGAAACTGCAAGAGTCAGTTGGTATTCCGGAATGCCGGTCGCCGTTCCCTGGGTTCCGGAAGCTACCTTTGCCTTGGTTTCAGAGGCGCCCGGTCCAATGGGCTCTTTTTCAGAATTTCCCTTTGCCTGATGGCCTGCATCAATGGCAATGAGCTTTCCTGTCCCATTCCCGGAAACAGCCGGTAAAGCGGCAGTTGTCTCCTGCACCGGTTTGTCCCTTGCTACGTACTGAGAAGAAATATAACACTCCTTATCCTGGTATATTACTCTGCTCCAGCTTTCACTGTATCCGGTTCTTTTTAAGGAAGCTCCTTTTTCAATGGTTCCAATGAGCTCTCCCTTGGCAGATGGTGCTTTTCTTACATTCACCTGATTACCAGTAACGTAAACCGTCTCATCAGCCGCTGCAAAGGCAGGAGCAGTCTCCATTGTCACAGCAGCCTCATGGGTACTTGTCTCAGCCGGCTTTTCGCCTGGAGCTTTCCCGGTTTTATCTTCTGCAATGGATACAGGAGCTGTTTCCTCTCCTTCCTCCTGGCCCAAGCCGCCCTGAGCTTCCTCCAGGGCAGGTACTTTTACAGTTTCATATTTTCTGGCACAGCCTGCAAGCGCAAATATGCAA
>JAEWRS010000401.1 GCA_023398855.1 Bacillota bacterium | reverse complement strand
GAACCTAAGTATCGTTCCATGGCTGCAGTATCCTCAGGCGCCTTGATCTCATAACTTTCTACGGTCATCTGCTCCCCATAAACCGGATGCTCGGTCATGACCCCCACGGCTTCGATCATTTCCCCTTCATTGATATAGTGGAAACTGCCTACAAGAGTGTATTCTTCTCCTGCATTGGAAAGGTTCAAGACGGTGTAACCGTTGTCCTCATTCCTGTATTTAATTTTCTCTACAAATCCACAGACTGTTGCCATGGCTCCTCCCGTACAAATACAAGCGGACTGCTCAAAAACCGGCCCTGCGGAATCTTTAGATTCTGTCAGAGCCGCTTTAAAGCAGTCCTGCAACCTTTCGCATGGCTGATATTCCTATCAGCCTTGTTGTCGGGTTAAAATTCTATTTTCTTATTTCCGCCATGCATGAATTCAATAAACTTCCCTGTCCCAATAGCAACTGCTGTCAGCGGATCTTCTGCGATCATCGTGGTTATTCCCGTCTTCTCTTCAATCAGGGAATCCAGCCCGCTTAAAAGGGAACCTCCTCCGGTAAGTACGATTCCACGGTCAAAAATATCCGCAGCCAGCTCCGGTGGAGTACGCTCCAGTACGTTATGAACGGCATCAACGATCTGCATGGCCGGTTCCTTCAATGCATCAAGAGTCTCGTCAGAAGTGACCACAATGGTCTTTGGCAGGCCGGTAACCAGGTTCCGTCCGCGTACCTCCATGGTCAGGACCTCTGGCCTTCTGTATGCTGCACCTATGTTGATCTTGATCTCCTCTGCAGTTCTTTCACCGATCAAAAGGTTATGTTTTTTTCGCATGTAACGGACGAGTGCTTCGTCAAAATCATCTCCCGCAACTTTGATGGAGGTGCTCACTACAGTACCTCCCAGGGAAATGACAGCAATGTCAGAGGTTCCCCCTCCGATATCAACAATCATGTTACCGCAGGCTTTAGAAATATCGATCCCAGCGCCAATGGCTGCTGCCACCGGTTCCTCGATAATCGCCACCTCTCTGGCTCCTGCCTGGTAGGTCGCATCCTCTACTGCTTTTTTCTCCACCTCCGTGGCACCGCTTGGGATACAGACGCTGATTCTGGGCTTTCTTAAAGTCTTTTTCCCAACCGCTTTGTTGATAAAATATTTCAGCATCTTCTCTGTTACGGTATAATCAGAAATAACGCCCTGGCGAAGAGGCCTTACCGCTACAATATTGCCCGGCGTTCTGCCGATCATCAGTCTGGCTTCCTCCCCAATGGCTTTGATTTTATTGGTATCACGGTCAATCGCTACAACCGAAGGTTCTTTTAATACAACTCCCTTTCCCTTAATATAAACCAGTATGCTTGCTGTACCTAAATCGATTCCAATATCATTGGACATCATCATCTTGCTTCCTCCTGTTCGCTGTATCCTGTTCCCAGGGTTTACTTTATCTTCAAAATTATGGCTAATTGTAATTGAAGTCACAGTTTCTTCTTTATTATATACAATAACCCAGCGAATTCAAAGGCTTTTTTTAATTTTTATTTTGTTTATTTTTTTTTAATATGTGGTACACAGTTTAGTCACAATTTCTTCGTATACTAATAATACGTTATCTGAAGAGATAACGGGCCTTTTGTTTCAAGTAACTTACTTGAAATCACAAAGCTTTTTCATACTCATACCGGACGGTGCGAGCCGTCCGGCCCCCCTAAAGATTTATGTATCCGCTTCTGATTCATTGGAAGCGCTTTTTTTATTTTAATCCTCTTTTGATTTTCCGGCTTTTTCTCATGGAAGCTTATCATAGAAAAGGGCAGGAAATCTGTTTCACATCACAACAGATTTCCTGCCCTTTTCTCCTGTTATTCAAACACAACTTCTCCTCTGACCACTACCAGCTTCACGTGAACCTGGTCATCAAATACAACAACATCTCCATCCCTGCCAGGAAGCAGGCTTCCTTTTCTGCGGTCAATTCCCATGGCTCTTGCCGGTGTCAGGGTCATCATTTTGACCGCATCAAGCATCGGTACATCAGCAATCTGAACCATTGTCCGCACCAGACGGTCTGCGGTTGCAACGCTGCCTGCAAATGCCGAACGGTCCGGCAGCTTTGCAACGCCATCCTCCACAATTACCTTCTGGCCTGTTGCCAGACTTCCCAGAATGGATTCTCCCTCGCCACATCCTGCTGCCCGCATGGAATCGGTAACCAGGCAGATTTTATCTGGCCCTTTTTGTTTATAGATCAGCTTCAGCAGGCTTTCCGGCAGATGCATTCCATCTGCAATGACCTCCACAAACAGCTCGTCAATCAGATAACCGCTCTCCACAACTCCGGAATAGCGGAAGGAGTTGATTCTTTTTACCATGGACATTCCGGAATAAAAATGAGTGATCATATGGTAGCCATTTTCAAATGCTCTTACCACATCCTCATAGATTGCATTGCTGTGACCTATGGAACACATGATTCCTCTTTTGCTTAACTCCCTTCCAAATTCCATTGCTCCTGGAAGCTCTGGTGCTGCCGTCCAACGGATGATATCATCGCTTAATTCAAGAATCTCCAGATACTCATCCGGCTGGGGATTTTTTATGTACTTCGGGTCCTGAGCCCCCCGCTGTTCCATTGAAAAATATGGTCCTTCCAGGTGGAGTCCCAGAATATTGGGGATTCCTTTCTGCTGCCTGCATTCTTTCATACATCTAAGGATACCCAGCAAATCCTCTTTGCTGCTGGCAAGAGTCGTTGGAACAATGGTGGTGGTTCCGTGCTTCATATGGGTCCTGACGCCCGTCAGCAATGCCTCAAGGGTGCCATCCATGAAATCACAGCCCCCGCCTCCATGGGTGTGCAGGTCAATGAATCCAGGGGAAATATAACATCCCTTTGCATCAATTACCTGATCTGAGTCCATGGGCTCCCATTGGCTGTCCTCAAGAATCCGCTCAATGATTCCATTCACCATCATAATCCCCGCTCCATGAAGCACGCGCAGCGGAGTGATTACTTTTCCATTCTTTATTATAGTTCTCATTGACACTCCCTTATTTCATCAGGATCAAACCGGGTAGGAATTAACATCTCCATAGAAAATACAGCCAGTATGGGTCCTGAGAATTGATGCCGGACATTCCTCTGAGACCGTTCCTGTCAATGCTCTCTGGGCCGCCCAACGTTTGTTTGCTCCTGGAACAATGGTGAATAAGTGTTTCGCTGACAGCAGCATGGGTATGGTGAGGGTCACCGCGTTGGTTGGCACACGGTCCATGCTCTCAAAGCAGCCGTCATGAACCTGCTGCTGTCTGCATACAGAATCCAGTTTTACCACCTTAACCTTTTTGGGATCATGAAAATCGGCAACCTCCGGATCATTAAAGGCAATATGCCCGTTTTCCCCAATACCAAGGCACACAATATCAATCTCCTTTTCTTCCAGAAGCTTTGTATACCTGTCACATTCCATTTCCGGATTTTCTTTCTCCGGCATCAGAAGATGCACCGTCCCAGGCTTCACATCATCAAATAAGGACTTTATAAGGAAGGTACTGAAACGCTGGCTGGCTTCCGGCTCCAGTCCAATATACTCATCCATATGGAATGCCTCCACTCTGTCCCATGGAATATCCTCTATCTGCTTCAGCGCACATAGAAACTCATTCTGGGAAGGAGCAGCCGCAAATACCATACGAATCCTTTCCTTTTGCTTTAAAAGCGCTTTCATGCAGTCTGCCGTTTCCTTTGCAGCATAGTTTCCCATCTGTTCTCTTGTCTGAAAAACGTTGAGCTGCAGTTCATCAATTTTTGACCTAAAAACTGGTTCAGCCATAATAATCCTCCTCCTTTACTTTTGAAGCCTCACCCCGGAACTCCCTTGGAGAGACTCCAAAATATTTTTTAAATGCCTTTGAAAAGCTGCGCGGATCGGAATATCCTACTCGGGTACAAATCTCGCTGATAAGACAATCCGAATGATTTAACATCTGTTTTGCCTGTTCCATCCGCACCTTTGTCAGATAATCCGTATAATTCATATTTGTTTTCTTTTTAAACAGCCGGCTGATATAAAAAAGATTTAAGTGAAACAATTCCGAAATCTCCTCCAAGCTGGCTTTGGCACAATTTTCATTGATATAATTCCGGATGCGTTCGATCACATCTGTCTCTTCCCAAGATCCCCTATCC
>JAEWRS010000367.1 GCA_023398855.1 Bacillota bacterium | reverse complement strand
CAAAACTGCCAAACGGACTTCCTGATTATCTTCCTCATCGGGAAAGAACCTAAAAGCAGAGGAAGGGGAGGCTTTGGTTGCATCTGAAGCGCTCGCTTTGGATGCGTTAGAAGGACTTGCACTGTTTTCTGTGATTTTGATGGGGATGCTTAATGCTGCACCTGCAATCTCCATGCCACTTATATCAGTTTTCCTGGTATCTGCGGTGGCATCTATGATGCAATCATTTGCAGCCATGGCGGCCTTATACAGTTCTTCTAATTTAATCAGCTGATCCATCAGATACTTTGCCAATTCCTCATTGGATACTGCTGTCAATGAATTAACTGCAGACCTAATGGCCTTTTGCACCTTGTAATTGCTGTAATCGTTGTTAACTAATGCTTCTGATACTGCATTTTCAATTAGAGACTGTATTTTTTGAATATTCTTTGGTAATTCCGGCTCTACTTTTCCTCCTAAAGAAACAAATGCCTGAAGGGTTGTCCCGTTTTCCAGTTCAGCAGTTACCTTTAGCCGGCTGCTTTCTTCATAATCATCGATCTCAAGACAGCCTTCTCCATCAATGCCGGTACCAGATTCCAGAGGCTTATCTCCAGAGACCTTCCATGATATATTTCCTGCTTCATTGGCATAATCATGGAGTGCAAAGGACATGTTTTGTCCGGGAGCCAGAGTAACGGCCTGGGGATACAGGGAAGCTGCCAGCTGCATTGCTGCATATGAGCTGGAACCATTGGTTCCCTTAGTTTGAACCGTAAGTTTTGCACCATATTCTGTCAGTTCTGCCATTACATTCTCGTCTGTGGAAAGAATTTCAGTCACAGGCTTTCTGATTTCAATCACAATAGTATCTGTATTTTTCATTGTTGGATCAGAGGCAGAAACAGTCAATACACCATTCTCATCTTCTTTTACCATTACTGAGGCAGCGCCCTTGACGGATAAGTCTCCAATTCTCGTGGCAGCATCTGTCCAGATATTGGCTCCAAGTATATTTTCGGCTCTGCTGTAAACAGCCTGTATTTGCGGAGTATTGGTCAATACAGTGATTTGTGGTTCACTGGAGTATGCTTCGGTTTCCTCAGAGGTCATACCCGGAAGCAGAACATATTCATATGCCCCATGTTCAGGATTTTTTCCATGGTTAAACCACATCTCCATATAGTTTTCTTCCGCTGCTCCATTAGCTGTTCCCACCATAGACCAGTCCCCGGCATTCTTTGCTTTTCTTACGGATATGGTTTGAGAACCGGCGGGGAAATAATATCCCATATCACTTCCAGCTGTATTGCCCTCTAAATGAGCCCAGGAAACATCAGTAAGTGTTGTTCCTGACACATCCACCTTTCCTTCCACAATATCTTTTAAAGATGCGGATTCTGTTAAGAGATCTTTTTTTTCTCCGTTGACGACCAGCGCATTGTCACCTTCCTGATTGAGACGCCTGTTTTCAATAATGCTTTCCACCGGATACTCTTCTCCGGAATTTGTAATGCCAGCGCCAAGGCATATGATCTGTTCTCCAAACATAAACCAGGATTTTTTAGCTGACAGTTGAGGAGAATAAATCACGGAAGGGGAACCCTCGCCCTCCTTGACCCGGACATCTCCGGTCAGGGACATCCCGTTAATTCCGTCATTCTCTATGGTGGTGCCTCCGACCCAGGCTTCTCGTGAACGGAAATCGCCGCCCTGGGCAAAGCCTGAGCTGTCTGGCTGACCATTGCCAATATTTTTTGAAACAAGGGTGGTACCCGCCAGCCGGAGGGGATTAACCGTATTCCAGAAGTTTTGTGTATACTGCATGGTATCCTGATTGTATAAGTAGGTCATACCGCTTCCCTGATGCCAACCGTAGCGGTTTTCATGATTCATGATTTCCGTATTCTGGATACGTTCTGAATACATGGACAGGGCTAAAAGAAACTTATTGGTCCGGTGAATCGCCCGGTCCATGAGGGGCAGATTTTTGTGCATCGGATCAATGGAAGCGGTAATGGAATCATCCTCCAGGATTTCTATGGCTTTTGCTTTTATCATAGTGTACTCTGCACTGGATAAGGTATCAATAAATCCAGGATCAATTTCCAACCAGGCTTTTAGTGAGCTTTTTAATTCTTCCTGTACATCAAGGGAAACCGAATCCATAAGCTGGATCATGAGAATCATTGCCTCTCTTCCCGAATCCCGGTTACTTCCGGCGGGCCTGGAGACAGAACGTCCTTTCAGAGAATCCAGCATCAGTCCATTATACATACCAGTTAAAAAACCTTCTTTTAAATAGAATTCAAGATTTTCCTGTACTTCTCTTGGATATTCCCATGGAGTTCCGGCGAACAGCGGCGGCATTCCTGCTCCGCCTTTAAGGAATTCTATTCCGTAGGATCCTAAATACGGTACATGGGAATGGTCAAGGTAGGAACCATCTGCGTAGAAACCGCTTGCGTAGCCCTGATCCGCAATCCTTGTACTGTCTTTCAGGCTCTGTACTATGAAAGTCTCTGAAGAAGCTTTTTGCGCCAGATAGACCAGCTCATTATCTTTCCTTAGGACCCCAAGTCCTAAAGCAATCCTTGAGCAGTCAATGATATTGGCTCCCTGTGCTGTCCGATAGCCCTGGGCATGAGTACTGCCGGTTCCAATTATGCCTTCATGGTAGGGATCTGGCTGAAAGAAATATAATCCTTCTGTATAAAGCTTGATTTCCTCCTCTGTCAGTTGGCTGCTTAAAAGAACCAATATAGGGACTAAGTCTTTTGGAACACCGATTTCCCATGTCCACCAGTTATCTGTCTGGGTCTTAGGGGAGTAACAGCTGGAACACAGATAGTTTAAAATCTGTTTCATATCCTTGAGCATTTCTTCATCCTGGTAGTATAAGCTCCCTTTTGCGGCGTATGCCTTTGCCATTGCCAGCATTTTCTTAAAGGCAGGGCGAAACTCTACCGCATCGTTTTCATATGGAATGTTTGGGTTTCCAACAGCTCCTTTATCCTGCGGCCAGGGAACACCTGCACAGATATCCTGTCCTTTATAAGCATATGTTTCCCAGGCGGTTTGAGCCTGTGACTGCAGGGTGTCAAGAATCTCTCTGCCCCCATCAAGCTCCGTCAGATCATTACCAACGAGAGAATCCTTCCACCGTTTAAGGATTGTTTCATAATCCTCTGTTTCTGCCTGAGGAAGATTTTCGGGATCTTCATAGAGAACAGTGACGTTCCATTTTTTTTGTTTTCCGTTTTCATCAGTGGCCAGAACAATGACGTTTCCCTTTTCATTTGCAGTTAAAAGGGCACCTTCACCTGAAAGCTTTTTGACAGAAGTAATGTGGCTTCCGTCAGCATCTCCTGCTTTTCTGGTCCCATCCGTTTCTCCTTCCAGCAATTCTCTCTTGATTTTGCTGCTTCCGGCATTACGTACATAGCTGCCGTCGGTTTTTGGGATTTTCACTTCCCAATGAATATCACCGGATAACTCAGCCGGTTTTTCCATCCGGCCCTCTTCTCCTCTTAATAAAACAATATTCTCACCTGTTACAGCTTCAGCAGCCTTTCCTTTCATTGTCAAGACCACCGGTTCACTTCCCATTTTGGAAGCATCAAATCTAAGGAAAATATTAGAGTCAAACGTTGATTGTGCTAATGCCATTGGGTTTGAATTTGTTAGAATACCAGTTCCACGAGTTTCCAGAGTTACCTCCAGATCACCATTGTCCTCACCTTCTGGCTTTGCTATATGTAACGTTATGTTGCCGGTAGACGGATCCTTTTTAACAGTAAGTGCCATACTCGCATTCATTGTTAATGGCACTACCTGATTATCCAGCCTTAACGTACCGGAGGACCACTTGTTGACAGCTAAAAGACCCTCTCCATTACTGAAGGCAGCCTGAATCTGCGGCGTGTTTACAAGCAGTTTTGCATCTGTTTT
>JAEWRS010000366.1 GCA_023398855.1 Bacillota bacterium | reverse complement strand
TTCCTGTATCATGTTCAGAATCTTAATCTGCCTTTCCGCCATCATCATGAGCCCTTCCTCCTGTCATGAAGCCTATATCTGCTTTATTACAAAAATCCCTGCCGCCGGAAACTCCGGCGGCAGGGTATCTGCTTGCTGCATCATATCCCATGTGTATATCATAAATGATTACAGGAAAATACTCAATATTAAAACTTCAACAAATCCAACGGCCCAGGCAATGGTGGAGGTGATGGAATATGTAGCGATCTGATCCTTTACCTCTCCAACGCCCAGGGTCCGGTTAACCACCCAGAAATAACTGTCATTAAAGTAGCTGAAGAACAGGGAACCCACGCAGCATGCCAAAGCTCCAAGGATGGGGTTCACGCCAGCAGCCAGAATGATGGGAGCTGATATGCTGGCAGCGGTTGTCATGGCAACCGTGCCGGAGCCCTGAATAAAACGCATTGCCGTGGAAATGAGGAACGGAAGGATGACAATGGGAACCGCCGTGCCCGCAAGGGCTTCCGCCATATATGTCCCAAGGCCGCTGTCCTTGATGATCTGACCAAGGGCTCCGCCGCCGCCAGTTACCAGCATAATAATTCCCGCTGATGCCATGCCCTTTTCCATTTCCTTGATCGCCTCTTCTCTGGTTAAGTTCCTTCCCAGAGTAAAAATGGCCAGCACAAGTCCGATCCCTACCGCTACGATGGGGCTTCCCAGGAACTGGAATACCTGCATAAAGCCGGAGGTCTTTCCCAATGCACTGGAAACCGTGCTGATCAGGATGAGGATGATAGGAAGAAACAGAGGAGCAAAGGATTCCAGTGTGGAAGGCAGGTTTTCAAACCCAACGGAAAAATCCTGGGAGTAATCCGGCTCCTCATAGGGGAGGCGTACAAAGCCTTCCTTATCGTCTGGGATCTGATAGAGTCTTTTCCCGATCCATCTTGCATAAACCGTACAGGCCACTGTCATGGGAATGGCGATCACAAGCCCATAAAGAATGAATTTTCCAACGTCCACTCCAAAGATCCCGCACACTCCCAAAGGCCCGGGAGTAGGCGGCACAAGGGTATGGGTAATTACAAGGCCAGCTGCCAGTGCTGCTCCCAGGGAAATGACCGATTTTTTCGTCACTCTTGAAATGGCCTTTGCAATGGGAGCCAGTATTACAAATCCAGAGTCACAGAAAATAGGGATGGAAACCAGAAATCCCGTAAGAGCCAGAGCTTCCTCTTCTCTCTTTTTACCGAAAAGCTTTAAAAATGTCTGGGCCATCCGCTTGGCTGCCCCGGTCCGCTCAAATATCTGTCCCATCATTACCCCAAAGCCGATGATGATTCCTATGCTTCCAAGCGTGCCCCCGAATCCGGTTGTTATGGAAGAAACAATACCAAAAGTCTTGCCGTTTTCCAGGGTGGTGTTTACAAGAGGCATGCCTCCGACCACACCGATGATGACAGATGCCATGATCAGGGCCAAAAATGCATGAATCTTTGTTTTCAGTACCAAGAATATAAGAATCACGATGCCAATCCCAAGAGCAATCATCATTCTTTCGCCGCTAAGTCCTCCTACCATAAAGAAACCCTCCTCTTAATTTTTTACTGCCCCTTTTACGCCTTTTTAAAGCGTGGGGAATACTTTGCTGCAAGTAAAACAGCCTCTACCATGCTGACAGCGCCCGCTTTACCGGTTCCGGCAATATCAAAGGCCGTGCCATGGTCCACGGAAGTTCTAAGAATCGGCATCCCGTTGGTAATGGCAATGGTACGGTCAAAATCCAGGGTCTTAGTCGCAATATGGCCCTGGTCATGATACAGGGAAAGCACGCTGCTAAACCGCCCCTGGTCTGCCTGATGGAACACGGAATCCGCCCCTATGGGCCCTGTTACCGGATATCCTTCATCCTGCAATTCCTTCACGGCAGGAATGATCTCATCCACCTCCTCTTCGCCAAATAAGCCGTGTTCCCCACAGTGTGGATTCAGCCCTGCTACTGCCATGGTTCCCTCCTCAACTCCCAGCCGTTTGAGTGCCTCAAGACACCGCTTTACATAATCCTTGATCCTCTCCTTTGTCACCATATCCAGCATCTTTCTTAAGGAAACATGCCTGGTGAGGAAAAAGACTCTCAGCCCATTGGTCTCAAACATGGTAAGCGGATCCTCAGTTTCCGTCAGGGCGCTGAATATCTCTGTATGGCCGATAAAGGGAATGTCTGCTGCCTTTAACGCCTCCTTGTTGATGGGAGTGGTGGCCACTGCATCTGCCCTGCCCTCATTTGCCAGCCTTACACTTTCCTCAATGTATTCATAGGCAGCCCTGCCGCACATGCCGCTTACCTCTCCAAAGGCAAACCGGTCCATGTCCACGTTATCCAGGTCAATGAGGTTTAATATCCCTTTCTCAAATTCCCCTTCCTCCGGCTCCTTTACCGTCTTGATCCTTAAATCAGTTCCAGTGATTCTGATGGCCTGGTCCATGATTTTTTTGTCCCCAACTGCAATGCATCTGGCAGCCTCAAAGACTCTTGGCTCTGCCAGCGCCTTTGCCACGATCTCCGGTCCAATACCCGCCGGATCCCCTATAGGTATTACGATTAATGGTTTGCTCATGTTTATTTCCTCCATTTCTCAGCTTCTATCATTTACATAAATAATTTTTCTTTCAGATAAGTAATGCATCGGTTGGCAGCATCCGGCTCTCCCACCATACCGCCTTTTGTTATGATGGAAACGCCCTCAAAATCTCCCTTTAAAAACGTCCCATAGGCCGCAAGAGGAAGCACCTCATCAAGGAGGCATAAGCCTGCGGTCTGGAACCTTCTGCAGATGGCTACCGTAATATCCCCTCCGCTGCTGTAGATTCCCCGAAAGCTGCTGCTGCCTGTAAATATTCTGCGGGTGATCTCCGCAAAGGAATCGCAGATCAGCCCGGTCATCTCATCCACCCCGCCTGGAAAACCGGATTCATACTTTTTAAAATCGATCCTGTTTTCCGGATAAATCCCATCTCCCGTAACGGTCAGGATATCAAAGGACTTACTGGCCTCCAGTGCCTCATTGACTGCCCGGCTGATTTCCTCTTCCCTGTTTTCTTCACTTTCCAGGAATTTTGCAGCGGAAATAAAAATGTTGTGGGCGGTACGCTGGGTCAGCCACAGCTCCTCCATCTGTTTTCTTGTCACAGGATTTACACTTCCCACCACAGCAAGGATCTTGTTTTCTCTCTCCCTGTCTGGCGGAACCATCAGCTTTCTGGCAACAGTGGAAGTAAATACACCCGGATCCACCGCGGCAAATTTGATTTTACTTGTAATGGCCGCATCTGCAATCAGATCCAAGTCCTCCTGGGTTACACAGTCCAGGATAATGATCCTGCACCCAGCCTCTGTAAGAGCCTTGAGCCTGTCTGCCAGAACGTGCTTTCCTTCCATCATTCCGTTCATTTGAATGCTGCCCACTTGATACCTGCTCTGAGCTTCAAATATTTTTTTCACGTCTGATGTGGACACAGGGGTCTTTGGGTCCAGGGCTGCCTCTGTCTTATGGAGTGGAAGTCCTTTTACCATCATGTATCCACCGATCACGACTCTTCCGGAGGCTGGGAAGCAGGGGGCGCAGATGGCTGTATAATCCGGGCCCAGAGCATCCAGGAGAGCATCTGTCTCGCTTCCAACATTGCCCCTTAGAGTGCTGTCGATCCGCTTAGCATATACCTTTATCTCATCATTTTTCAAAAGGTTTGTCACGTTAAATACCCTGTTGTAAGCGGTTTCCTTACTAGCTCCCCTGCTGTCTGTGGGATATATGATGCAGTCGCACTGGTCAAACAGCGATAAGTTCAGCCGTTCGGAATTCATTACGGTATAGGTCCGGTAATTCATTTTCTTAAGCAGAACCCCGGTGGCATTTGCCCCGGTTAAATCGTCTGCTACCACAATGCATTGAGGCATAGTTCCTCTCCCTTCTGTCCATTGGTTCCGGAGCAAGAACACGCTGCTTCCGAAATTTTTCAATGTTTATTTGTGTTCGATTATTGTGTTCATTTATGTTCTAAATCTTACATCGTTTGTTCGATTTTGTCAATATGTTTTTTATATTCCTTTAACTTTTATTATCTCACTTTTAACCCTCTTTTCCTGCCCTCACGAAAAATATAATTCACTATTGACATTTTAATTTTTATCCCATATACTGTAGCAAAACAAAGCAATAAACTGTTGAGCAGGAGTAAGTAAGATCTTTTCATCATGCACAGAGAGCTTCCGGTCGGTGAGAGGAAGCGTTGGTGTCTGGTCTGAATGGACC
>JAEWRS010000346.1 GCA_023398855.1 Bacillota bacterium | reverse complement strand
GTCCTGTATGATATAGGGGCAGGAACCGGCTCAGTGTCCATTGAAGCTTCCCGGTATCTCACCAGAGGCCGGGTTTATGCGGTGGAAAAGAAAGCAGAAGCAATTGAGCTGATAAAAGCAAATAAGGAAAAATTTGCAGCGGACTGTCTGGAAATCGTCGAAGGAGCGGCGCCTGAGGCATTGACATCTCTTGAAGCTCCTTCTCACGTATTTATCGGTGGAACCACCGGAACCATGGACAAGGTGCTTTCCCTGGTTTTAAAAAAGAATCCAGGAGCCAGGATCGTGATCAATGCAATTGCCCTGGAATCTCTGGCCGAAATTATTTCCTGGCTGAAGGAACATTCCGTTGCGGCTGAAATTGTTCAGGTGCAAATATCCAGAGGAAGGAAAGCGGGAGATTACCATCTGATGATGGGACAGAATCCTGTTTATGTGGTTTCCTTTGGCGGGGAAGGGAGGAACACCCGTGCATGACTCCTATCCCAGACTAATGCTTGCTGCCCCTAAAAGCGGCAGCGGAAAAACCATGATGACCTGCGGCCTTTTAAATGCCCTTCTCTTAAGGAACCTGGCCTGCAGGTCCTTTAAATGCGGCCCGGATTATATTGATCCCATGTTTCATAAAACCGTGCTTGGAATCGACGGCGGAAATCTGGACACGTTTTTCCTGGATGAGGAGCGGGTCAGAGAGCAGTTTTTAAACCAGGCAAAGGGAGCCGGGATTTCTGTTATTGAAGGGGTTATGGGGTATTATGACGGAGTGGGCGGAGATACAATTAGAGCAAGCTCCTATGAGGTGGCATGTGCCCTGGATACGCCGGTGGTCCTGATTTTAGACTGCAAGGGAGCCAGCCTGTCCCTGGCAGCAGTTGTGAAGGGCTTCCTGGAATATAAAGAAAACAGCCATATCAGGGGCGTGATCTTAAACCGGACGTCAGCCATTATGGCAGAGCGGCTAAGACCGGCAATGGAAGAGCTTGGGGTGCGGGTTTACGGATATCTTCCGGAATGTGAAGAAGGGGCTTTTGGCAGCCGCCATCTGGGCCTTGTGCTTCCGGGAGAGATAAAGGGGGTAAAAGATCAGCTTCATAAGCTGGCCGTAAAATTAGAATCAGCCATTGATGTGGATGGACTGTTAAAGCTGGCCCAGGAGGCAAAGCCGCTGCCGCCCCTTAAAGAGAGATCAAAGCGCCGGGTTTCCCAAACTGCTCCGGGAAAGGAAGTGCTCATTGGAATGGCTCTTGATGAGGCCTTCTGCTTTTATTACCAGGAGAATTTAAGGCTTCTTGAAGAAGTGGGAGCAAGGCTTATTCCCTTTAGTCCCATTCACGATAAAGCGCTGCCTCCCGGCATTTGCGGCCTATTGCTTGGGGGAGGATATCCCGAGCTTTACGGCAAAGAGCTTTCGGATAATAAATCCATGCTTCGGGAAATAAAAAACGCATCGGATAGGGGCCTTCCCATTCTGGCTGAATGCGGAGGATTTCTGTATCTTCACCAGGAGCTGGAGACAAAAGAACATAAAAGCTATTCCCTGGCCGGTGTCATACCAGGAAGGGCGTTCCCAACGAAACGCCTGCTGCGGTTTGGATATATTGAGGCTTTTCCCAGAGAGGATATTCCATTTTTAAAGAAAGGTGAATCCATCCGGGGACATGAATTCCACTACTGGGACAGTACAAACAACGGGGCCAGCATGGAGGCAATCAAGCCTGGCAATAAAAAAAGCTGGGACTGCGTCCATGGAGAAAGGAATCTGCTGGCAGGCTTCCCTCATTTTTATTATCCTTCCAACCCTGTGCTGCCAGAGCGTTTTGTGGATGCCTGCAATTGCTTTTTGGAAGCGGAAAAAGGAAGGACTGAAAAACTTTGAATTGGAAAGGTATGAAACCATGAATAAAGAACTTGGAACGTACTTATCACTGATCCGGCCCCTTAGCGTTTCCGCCATGGAAACCGCCCGCACCAGATGGTCCCAGGTGGCAAAGCCCCTTAACAGCTTAGGCGTCCTGGAGGATGATATCATAAAGGTGGCGGGCATAAGGGAAACTTCAAAGGTGGATATGGATAAGCGGGCGCTTCTGATCCTGTGCGCTGACAATGGAATCGTGGAAGAAGGGGTCACCCAGACCGGCAGGGAAGTGACTGCCCTTGTAGCTGAGAACATGACAAAGGGAGACAGCAGCGTCTGCATCATGGCAGAACAGGCCGGTGTGGATGTATTTCCCGTGGATATGGGGGTTGCCAGAGATTTAGATTCCGGTTCCCGCTATCCCCTTATTTGCAGGAAAACTGCTTACGGAACAAAAAACTTCCGTAAAGAGCCTGCCATGAAACGGGAGGAAGCGGTTCAGTCCATAGAAACGGGCATCAATCTGGTGGGAGAGCTGGCGGGAACAGGCTATCATCTGATCGCAACCGGAGAAATGGGAATCGGAAATACCACCACCAGCAGTGCGGTTGCTTCCCTGCTGCTGAAAAAAGCTCCGGAAGTGCTGACAGGAAGAGGGGCGGGATTAGATGATAAGGGCTTAAAAAAGAAGCTGGAGGTTATCAGGGAGGCCGTGGAAAAATACGGACCTGTCTGCCGGGATACGGTGGATATCCTCGCCTGCGTGGGAGGCTTTGATCTGGCAGGGCTTACAGGAATATTTTTAGGCGGAGCCATTTACAGGATACCGGTTTTGGTGGATGGATTTATTTCTGCGGCAGCGGCCCTTTCGGCAGAACGCATTTATCCAGGCTGCCGTGACTTTATGCTGGCTTCCCATGTGTCTGCGGAGCCTGCCGGCAGGCTGCTCCTTGATGAGCTGGGACTTGTACCTCTGATACAGGCCGGCATGTGTCTGGGAGAGGGAACCGGAGCGGTGGCGGCAATTCCTCTTCTTGATATGGCTGCCAACGTTTATACAAAAATGAGCTCCTTTGATGAGATACATATAGAAGCGTATCAATCCATGGGAGGGCAGTGATGATCACTTTGATTGTGGGAGGAAGCGGAAGCGGAAAATCAGAATATGGGGAAAGTCTGGTCATGAGCCTGGGTGAGGGCAGGCGGATCTACATTGCAACCATGAAGCCCTGGGATGAGGAATGCAGGCGCAGAATTGACCGGCACAGGCAGATGAGAGCACAAAAGCAGTTTGAGACAGTGGAATGCTACCGGGATTTAAAAGGGCTGAAACAGATTCTTAGGAGGCAGCAGCCTTCCTCAGTCCTTCTGGAATGCATGTCAAATCTGGTGTCCAATGAGCTTTTTGGCCTGGGAGAAGAGGGAGAAGCTCCGCCCATGGACAGAACATCTGCAGCAATAGAGATCCTAAAAGGAATCCGGAAAATAGAGAAAGAGACCGGGCATTTTGTCATTGTGACAAATGAAGTTTTTTCCGATGGGGACAGCTATGGAGAAGAGACCATGATTTACCGCAAGGTTCTTGGAGAGGTTAACCGGAGAATTGCCGAAATATCCAGTGAGGTGATTGAAGTAGTCGCAGGAATACCAATTGTGTTAAAAACCAATGGGAGTCCTCATGAAATTAACAGGATGCAGAAAACGAGGCGTCTTAAAAGCTAAATGTTTCTTCATGTAATGGAATATACTGGGACGGTTTTTAGTTTCTGTGTATTCCATGGACAGGATGGGATTTGCTTTTAGACGCCCTTTCTTTGGGTAAAAAGGGAAAAGCTGCTTGAGATGATGATGGATTTTGTTATATAATATGGCGGGACGGAGGTGCGAGATGTATAAACTGTTGGTGGTGGAAGATGAAAAGTCAATTGCATATGGGATCGCAAACAGCATTGAATGGGAAAAGTGGGGATTTGTTATTAACGGTGTCTGCGGCAATGGAATAGAGGCGCTGGAACAGATTAAAAAGGACAAGCCTCATGTGGTGCTTTCCGATATCCGGATGCCGGAAATGGATGGAATAGAGCTGATGCAGCATTTAAACCAGTATTATCCGGAAATCAAGATCATCATCTTAAGCGGGTACAATGATTTTGAATACTTGCAGATGTCCATTAAAAACCGGGTCATGGAATATCTCTTAAAGCCAACGGACCTGGATGAATTTGAGATGACCTTCCGCAAAATAAAAGAGCGCCTTGATGAGGAAAGAAAAAAGGAATTAAAAGAGCGGGAATTAAAATCAGCATACGAAGAGAGCAGGAGCTTAAAGCTCAGAAGAAAATACAATGCCCTGCTCAAGGGCTACGGGTATCATGAGGCGGAAATGGAGGAAGAGTTCTTCCGTCAGGGTGAGAACTGGTACGGCGTGGTGCTGGTCCATTTCGATGTACCAGGTACGCAAGATAAGAACGTCTACTATCAGGAACAGATGAAGGTTGAGAAGATTTTAAATGAAAGGGTTTCAAAAGAAGGGCTTAACGGAACCTATATCTGGAACTTTGAGGAGAAGATAACCGGGATAATATGCGCCGGAGAGGAGCCTCTGGAAGAAGAACTGTATTCCTATGTAAAACAGATGGCAGAAGTTGTCTCAAAGGAGAGCGGCATTCCCATATATGCAGGTATCAGCAATTTTTATATGGATTTCCAGATGCTTCCTCAGTGCTATGAACAGGCCAAATGCTGCGCCAGCCAGAAGATCTACAGCGAAGGAAAGAACCTGGTCATGACCTATAAAGAAATACTGGAAGCGGATTTTGATTATTATGCAGTTTCCTTTGACACGGATCAGATTCTAAAGGAAATCATGGAGCAGAAGGAAAATAAGGCAGGGGATATGTTAGATGGCATTTTTTCAGAGTTTAAGGGAAAGGTGATTCTGGATTATGATTATATCAACCGGTTAAGCCTGGAACTGCTGTTTAATCTTTCCCGCGCCCTGCTGCGCTACGGCGTCCGCTTAGAAAAGGTGATGAAAAAGCTGGACTGCACC
>JAEWRS010000350.1 GCA_023398855.1 Bacillota bacterium | reverse complement strand
ACGCAAATCCATCCGAACTTCTTTGGCCGGAAACAACCACCTGGCTCCGGTTGGAACCGGACCAGCCGATCAATTCTCCCTCTTCATTTAAAAGACCAAAATCTATGATGTTTTCCTTTTGGTCGTATTCATATGATACCTCCATAGCAGCCACCTGATCCGGTACTGGAAAGGGAATTATAAGATACAGCCCTTCTTCCTGCTTTGAAACGATTCTTTGAAATGTCATTGTTTTTTCCTTCATATCAATCCTCCATCATCCTTTTACGGCCCCCATGTTGATCCCCTCCATCAGAAACCTCTGAGCAAAAATATAAATGATCAGCAGTGGCAGGGTGGAAATCACAATTGCCGCCATAATTGCATTATTCGGAGTCGCAGCTGTTCCTGAAGTGGAATCCACTGACATGATCATCTGCTTGAGCATCAGGGGAAGCGTATATTTTTTCTCGTCCGTGATCAGAGTCGCCGGGAGCATGATAGAATTCCATCTTGCCACATATTCCATAAAAAATACGGTTGCAAAGCCAGGGAGAGATATGGGCATGTATATACTACCAAAAATTTTAAATTCCCCCGCCCCATCCATTCTGGCAGACTCTGCAAGGGAAAACGGGACTGTTTCAAAGTAATTCCTCATCATCATAATACTGAAGCCGGATACCAGACCATTTAACACCAGTCCCTGATAAGTATTTAGCAAGGAAAGCTGCTTATTTAGCTGGTAAACAGAAATTAAAGTTAAGTCACCGGGCACCATCATCGTGACCATGATGAACGAAGAAATAAGATTCTTAAAAGGAAGGCCCTTTTGTATCAGGACATAGCCTGCAAGCGCTGACAAAAGAACCTGGATCACTGTACCAGTTGTAGTGATAAAAAGGGAGTTGAGAAACGGCCTGCCCATTTTAGCTACCCGGAATACGTAAAAAAAGCCTTCCACGCTGAATTTTGACCACCATAGCTTAATCCCGCTTTGTGAGGAGTCAAGAGCCGTTGATGTTGATACCACAAATACATTCCACATGGGAAGAAACATGGTAAGAAAAATGACCGCTGCCAAAAATAAAAAAAGCGCTCTCCAGAAACCTGTCAAACCATTTTTACCTAGATTATCTTTCATATCTTAGCCCCTTCCATCAGGAATAAATTTCATCATATTTCATTAATTTTCTGGCTGCCGAGGTGATCAGCAGAGTGGCGATCAAAACCACGGTTGCAGCCGCAGTAGCAGTTCCTACATTAAATTGGATAATGCCCTGTTCATAGATCAGGACCAGAAGATTTTTCACCTTATCGCTGATGGAAGCATTCATCATAACAAAAATCTGATCAAAGTTTCTTAGAATCCCCATAACCGACAGCACTGCCACCACCTTCATGGTGGGAACTATGACCGGTAAGGTGATATAGCGTATCTGTCTGATTCTTGTGGCTCCATCTATTCTTGCGGATTCATACAGGGCTGTATCAATCCCGATCATGGCGGCCAGGAACAGGGCCGCAAAATAGCCGGCCCCTTTCCATGCACCTGTAAAGATCATGATGGTTCTGGCAAAACGCCCTTCCGCCATAAATACTAAGGGAGAATAGCTGCTGCCCAATGCAGCCCTCATGATGCCGTTTACCATGCCTGTAGGTGATAAAATGGATATCCACAAACCGCCCACAACAGACCAGGACAGAAGGTAAGGTATGTAAGTAACTGTCTGGAACAGAGATCTTGGTGCCTTTTTCCTGACTTCATTCAGCAATACAGCGATCAAAAGTCCCCATACAAATTGTAAAACAAAGGTTCCTCCTCCCACTATAAGACTGTTGACAAAGGCCTGCCTGTACTGCCTGTCACCAAAAATTTCCAGGTAATTGCGAAATCCTACCAGTTCATGGCCTCCCAAAAGCTTGACTTTTTGAAAGCTCTTTATGATTCCAAGTACCAACGGATAGTAGGAAAATACCAGAAAGTAGATGAGAACAGGGACCAGAAGCAAATAGATCTCCTTATACCTCAATATCTTTTTAATAAACTGTCCTTTCAAACCGATGCCTCCTGTCTATTCTGAGATAAATGATTACCGGTCGGTCACCTTCCGGTCAACAAGCTCTTTTCTCATGCCACTAAGTCCATCAGCAGTAGAAACCTCTCCCTTGATGATCTTAATTCCCCATTTGCCTACAATTTCCTTGTAATCCTTTTCATTAGGAATAATCATATCAATGGTTGCATATTTGCTGTAGCCTAACGCTTCCTCTACTCCTGGATTAAATCCGAAAATCGGCTTAAAATCCTTATAGATAGGGAATGGCGCACCATGGTCATTGCTGTGCTGTGCACCGGTCTCAGTTAATTCGAACTTGCCCTCAGAACCGGTATAATCATGGCCTAAAATTCCGGTTGAAAGAAGGTTTCCGCCTTCCTGTGTAGCAAAATACTCCAATATTTTCATGGCTCCGTCAGGATTTTCTGCATTGGCCGGAACAGCAAACAAACTGGCATTTCCTTTGGCCAGCATATAGCTTCCATCAGGAGTTTTCAGACCGGGAAGGGAAACAATTTCATAATCCTCAGGAGAGATGCCCCCGGCCTTGGCGTTTGCATTATGTAACCCTACCCATGCTGTCCAGTCTGCTGTCACGGCTGTCTTTTGGGTGGATGCTCCCATCTTGGCTCTCATATCCTTTGTTTTATCAACAAAAGAGGAAGGATCCATTAAGCCGTCATCATAAAGCTTTTTAAACCATTCCCATACAGGCGCAGCAGCATCTTCGGCGTAAGGGGCATATTTTTTCCCCGAGTCATCCATAACCACTCCATCCTTTAAGCCTGCTGCTGCCATCCAGGGCTGTAAATCCCAGGTTTCAGCTAAAATGGTATCAAATGGATAAAAATCCGGTGCCTGGTTATTATCCTTTAGCTTCTTCATTACATCATAATATCCATCCATGGTTGGATCGATACTTTTATAATCAATCCCGGCTTTTTTTAGAAGAGTGTTATTAAGGGCAACTACCCGATGTAACTCTTTTTTATTAAACCCTGCGTAGACTTTTCCGTCGATGGTAATATCTGACCACTCTTCAGGGTCCACATTGCCTGTTAAAATCTCTGAGCCTTTCACCCTGTCTGTAATATCCATGAGGGCTCCCTGGTTAACCAGATTGGCATACTGACTTGCAGTGACATAGATCAAATCATAGGTCTCACCGCCGCTTAATTTCTGCATCAGAACTTTATCATAATCTGATGCAGGTTTTTCGATTTCCACTTGAAGTCCTACTGCCTGGGAAAGAGTTTCTGCAAAAAGCTTCATCTCTTCTTCATCTTTGCCCCCGGTAATCGACGACATGATTTTTACGGTACCCTCTGCTTTTTTCTCTGCCTGTTCTGTTGCCTCTGTTTTGCCCCCTACTGTCTCTTTTGTTTCCGTCTGACTTTCCTTTGAGCTGGCACTCTTCTGATTCCCACAGGCGCTTACGGAACACACCATAAGAGCTGCCGCTAACAATGCCATGGTTTTTCTTCTTTTCATATTTTTCTCCTTTCAATCTGATACATGACTGGCTTACAAAATCATATTATACTATATTTATTACTTTGTAAACCATATTTACGTAACTTTTACATATATTTTAATTAAAATATATGTTTTGTTTATGTATCTTATCATATTATATTTTTATTTTCAACTACATGTTGTTATTTTGTTATTTAATCATATATTTTATATTATATTTTTATATATATTGACCAATAAAAAAACAGAGTGCAGAATAATGATAATGATTATTCTGCACTCTATTAAAATCAGAGGAGTAAATATATGTTTTAATATTCGTGAAATATTCCTGGAACCAGACGATCCATCTGGCTGTAAGAAGGATCTTTTTCCACCTGTTTTAACAGGATCCTGACGGCCTCAATGGCAATTTTCTTTTCATCCTGCTTGATGTGTGTGAAGCGGGGGCCGCCGGGTGACAAATAATCTTCGTCAATGCAGCATACTGTTATTCCCTGCCTGTCACCAACCCATCTTGCGATTCCGTATTCCGTACAAATAACTGCATCCAGATCCTTATTCTTATTTAAATACCGGCCAATCCTTTCACCATATTCTGTATCAAGGTCGTCGGAATAGATCTTTATCTTCTCAGAGCCCTCCAGGAGGCATTCTGCCATATTTTCAAGTCTGGCTGCCCTTATTGCCTCCTTGAATCCCCTTCTCCTGTCCTTAATGGAGGAAGTGTCATTTTCCGAAAATGTTATGAAACCGATCTTTTTATTTCCCTTGCTCACCAGATACTCCACAAGCTCCTTCATAGCAAGCCGATTATCCGTCCTGACCGATGTAACCGGGATACCCTCCATTTTCTTATCGATCAAAACCATGGGGAATTCTTCAATTACAAGCTTTAGAATTGCCGTATTATAATATAGTCCATGACAGGGCATGACAATAATCCCATTTACGCCAAGCTCCTTTAAAAACTCGATTTCTTCTGTTTCCTTTTCCCTCTCGCCATAGGAAAAACGGACACATAGCTTATAGCCAGCCTTAGATGCCATGGCATCCATTGCATACATCATGTCAAGGCCAAAGCATGAGGATACATGCTCCAGAACCAGACCCAACAGCCGTTTCTCTTCTTTATCCTCAGTTTGTCTGGTGCTCCCCTCAAAATCGCCGGAAAACGGATCTGTCACTTCAGCCGGAATCTGTACAAAGCTTCCCTTTCCTTTTATGCGGTTTAGATAACCTTCCATTCTCAAGGCATTTAATGCATTGGTAATAGTAATGGTGCTGACCCCATATGCAGATGCCAGTTCTCCGGTCTGGGGCAGGCATGCTCCTTCTGTCAGTTCTCCGGCCAGGATCTTATTTTTTAAATCCACGTATATTTTTTTATATAAAAATTGTTCTTTTTCCATATAGACCTCAAAATTAAGTATTTTTATATATTATATCTTTTACCTCTGAGTTTTTCAATGAAAATATGTTTTTCTTTTAAAAAACACCTTTTCAGGTAAAGACGTGGCTCTGATATCCACAGCTTTTCCTAAAAAGGTGCTTTTTCCTTATTCTTCTCTATCTGCGTATTCTTACTTCAAAGCAGCCCCATTGGTTTCAATCACATGCTTGCAGTGGCTCCTCCCCACAAAAAGTTTTCTTTCATATGTTGTATCCTTTCTTTTTTATAGTATTGTGATCAGCACATCTCCCGGATCAACCTTCCCGCCATCCGTTGCGATCACATCGGTAAAGGTATTTGCATTGGAAACCAGAACAGGCGTCACAAGAGAATATCCTGCATTCCTGATGGCATCCATATCAAATTTCAGCAGCTCTTGTCCCCTTGTTACATGGTCTCCAACTGCAGTCAACACTGTAAATCCCTTTCCTTCCAGACGCACCGTATCCATGCCCACATGGATCAACACCTCTGCTCCCTCTTCACTTACCATTCCGATTGCATGGCCTGTTGGAAACAAAGCGGTAACCGTTCCGTCTGCCGGAGCATATAAGACGCCTTCATCAGGCAGAACAGCCACACCCTGGCCCAAGGCACCGGAGGAAAAGGCCGCATCCTCTATCTGGTCCAGCTGTACGACTTTTCCTTTTAACGGACTGACAAGAGTTATTTTTCTGACTCCTTCCTTTAACGATTCCGTCTGTTCTCCTTTGACCTCTGCCTTTACATCCTCCCTGTATATGAAAAAACAAACCACAAAGGCAAAAACAGAAGCAACGATCACACCGGCTGCTACCCAGGGAATGCTGGAGGTATCATTATTTGCCGGATTGATAAAGGTAACAAATCCGAAAATCCCCAAAGCGCCGGAGGAATATTTTTTAACATTTCCTAATCCAATAATGGCTCCTCCTATTGCCGCACCAATACAGGAGATAATAAAAGGTGTTTTCTTTGGAAGGGACACGCCGTAAATAGCAGGCTCCGTGACTCCAAAGAAACCGGAAATTGCTGCTGGTATGCAGAGACTCTTTAAATTCTTGTCCTTTGTCCTTAGGAGTACGGCAAGCACCACAGCCGTCTGGGCAAAGGAAGCTGCAAAGTATGGCTGCATGAAGCTGTCATATCCCTGAGTGCTTAAATTCATGATATAGATGGGAATCAGTCCCCAGTGCAGACCAAAAATAACCAGAACCTGCCAGAAGGCACCTACAATCAGTCCTTCTAAAACCGGGCTCGCATCATAGGCTGCCTGGGTTGCAAAGCCGATGACAGCTGCAATGGAATTGGCAACAGGACCAACAACCACAAACGTCAGAGGTGCTGCCACCAAAAGCGTCAGAGTCGGAACCAGGAAATTTTTAATTACATCAGGAACAACCTTTTTCCACATCCTTTCGATTTTAGACGCAACGTATACAGAAAGAACAATAGGAACAACAGAAGACGGGTAACCTGCTTTTGGCATGATCACGGGTATTTTCATAAAAGTGGCATAAACATTGGATTCAAACATGCCTCCTGCAAACAGGACATTCTGCACATCACTTGAGGTGAGAGCTGTGATTTTAGGATATATCAAAGCGCATCCCAGCGCAATGCCTGTAAATGGATTTAGTCCGAACTTCCTTGCAGAGGTATATCCAAGGATCACCGGCAGGAAATAAAAGAAACCGTCACCAACTGCATAAAGAAGCTGATAGGTTCCGTCAGCCGGATTCAGTATCTTTGTAAAGGTGAGAATCGCCAGGATTCCCTTGATCAGTCCGGTTGCACAGAATACACTTAATATGGGCTGGAAGACTCCGGAAAGGGTATCCAACAGCATAGCCGGCAAGGACATCTGCTTGTCCGGTTTTTCCCCTTCCGAATCAAGGAAATCCCCTCCAAATCCACCAAGTTCGCACACAGCAGCATAAACGTCAGGCACATGATTGCCTATAACGACCTGGTACTGGCCCCCGCTTCTCATAACCGTTACAATGCCATCAGTTCCCTTTAACACATCAGTATTTGCTTTGGATTCATCTTTTAATTGAAAGCGCAGTCTGGTGATACAATGGGTAAGACTGGTTACATTAGACTTCCCACCTACATTCTGGATAATAATTTTCGCTAGTCCATCATACTTACTTGCCATATCTCTTTCTCCTTGTACTTTTGCCACAAGAATTTTCGTCCGGATCTTGCAAACTCCCGCAGCTTTTATAAATGCATCCTGGGATTGGCCTTCTCCCGAATGATTTCCATCCTTTTATTTCTCTTCCTCCTGATGCTCTTGCATGATCCTTTTGATATGAACCGTCAGATACATGATTTCTTCATCAGTCAGCTGGTAATTCATTTTCTTTTCCATATATGTATTTACCTTTAAGGCGCACTGATATGCGGGCCGGTACTGGCGGTAGATCATGTTGCAAAATTCCAGATCCTCTGTCCCGTAATACCGCTTCTTCACCGCACGCTGCGCGAAAAATTTTAAATGAGTCATAAATCTTTCATAAGACAGGGTCTCCTCATTAAGGGTAACTCCGAAATGATAGCGGACGATGTTTAGAATATCCTGGATGATCTGGGGTATATAACTGGATTCCTTCATGTTTGAATCCAATTCTGCGTTTACGATATGCAGCGCAATATATCCGGCCTCATCCTCTGACAATTCAATCTTAAGCCTGTCCTTTATGATCTGCAAAGCCTTCATACCAACCTGATATTCCTGCTGGTAAAACTTTTTTATTTCCCAAAGCAGTGCATTTTTTAATTCAATTCCCTGCATTTTCCTTTCAATGGCAAAATTCAAATGATCAGTAAGGGTAATATAAATATGATCATTTATCTTTCTTTCCAAGGCTTTTCTTGCATAAGAAATAATCTCTGCAGCACAATGTATGTGGGACTCGGGAAGCTTTGATACCAGCTCCGCAAACTGGCTTATTTCCCTGGTTTTTAAGAAAAATATTTTTGATATTTTTGATTCATCAACCAGACCTCCGGGTTTTACAGCAAACCCGACTCCTTTTCCCATAAGAAGTACTTCTTTTCCATTGGAATCCCATGAACTGATTATATTATTTCCCAACACCTGCTT
>JAEWRS010000225.1 GCA_023398855.1 Bacillota bacterium | reverse complement strand
GCTCAGGAGAAACAGCAGCCCTTCTGCCTCTAATTCCGGATTTCCCCGGCAATCACATAAAGACATCCCGTACCCATGCTGACGGAGGATATCTTCTATCCTGGATATAATGGTTCCTGCAAAAATGTTTTTCAAATCGTGAAGCAGGATGCCCACCATCCTTGTGTGCCTGGTCTTCAGCCCCCCGGGCTACTTCATTGACTTCATAATGGAGTTCCTCTATGGCCCTTCCTCTCCTGACAGTGAACCGTTTCGCTCTTTTTTTCTTATTTTACAATGAAGCCCTCCTCATCCCACAGGTCATGCCAGTCTCCTGCCCCTTCCCATAGAAATACCTGTCCTTTTACCAACCGGTTATTTCGTTCCAGGGCTGCGATTGTCTTCATCTCTTCCTCTGTAAGGGGATCTTCTGTCATTGCTTTTAAATTACTCACATACTCTGCTTCATTAATGGAAAATGGAATGGGAATCTGGCCTCTTTGTCTGGCCCACTTCAGTGCAATAAGCGCCGGATGGCAGCCATGGGACTGTGCAATTGTCTTTATCTCAGGCTGCTGTAAGTCTGCAATATCCTCCGGGCACATATCACGTTCCGGGCGTTGGGGCGAACCAAGAGGCATGAAGCCAACCGGCTGAATCTTATGTGCCACAAGATAATCAAACAGCTCCTGCTGCTGGAAACAGGGATGAAGTTCCATTTCACAGGCAGCCGGCATGATCTTCATTAACGGCAGGACCGCTTCCAGCTTTGGAATGGTCATGTTGGAAATGCCAATGTTATTGATCAGGCCTTTTTCCACAAGGGCTTCACACTGCCTGTATGTACTGATGAATTCTTCTGCGCTGAAGGGTCTGGAATCCGGATTGCGGGAATCCACATCACAATGAGGGGCATGATAGTTTGGGAAGGGCCAATGGATAAAGAACAGATTCATATAGCTGCACTGCAAGTCTTTTATGCTCTTTATGCAGGACTCCTCCACACGTTCATGCATATCATTCCACACCTTAGTCATAATAAACAGATCTTTTCTTTCCACCACGCCATCTTCAAACGCATCCTGGAACACCTCTCCGATCTGATTCTCATTGCCGTAGCATGAGGCACAGTCAAAAAGCCGGTAGCCGCAGCGGATTGCTCCTGCCACTGCTGCTGACACCTGTTCCGGGGTAAAACGGTCTGAACCAAAGGTTCCCATTCCAACGCAGGGGATCTGCTCCCCTGTATATAGTGTAACGTTTGGCACATCTGCCGGATTGATCAATTTTTCCATCTGCCTGTTCTCCTCTTCCTATTTTTACTATTGATAAAACCCATATCCCATCACTTTTCCCATTGTTTCTCCCTGATCCTGCATACCTTAATTTCCGGAAGCAGCCGCTCCATATCCTCAATTCTGAAATATCCGGTTTCTTCCCGCAATGCTGCTGCCGCTGAAATAGCGCTGGCCTTTCTTAAGATTTCTTCTATGGACAGGCCCTGACTCAGCCCCATTGCAAAGCCTGCAATCATGGAATCCCCGCACCCTACCGTATTAACTGCATGCAACCGGGGCACGGTTGCCCGGTATACTCCCGTATCGCACACAACAAAGGAACCGTCTTTTCCAAGAGAAACTGTCACAATTTCCACACCACGGCTGTGGATTTCCTCTGCAGCCAGGATCATCTCATCCAGGCTGTCACAGGGCTTTCCGGTCAGCAGCCTTATTTCATCTAAATTAGGCTTAATCATAGTTGGCCGGGCCTCTATGCCCATTTCAAGCAATGCTCCGCTGGTGTCCAGTATCACCTTTTTTCCAAGATCTTTTCCAATCTTTATCAAGCCTTTGTAAGCGGTTCCGTCCAGGCCTTTGGGAACACTTCCACATATGGCCACCACCTCTGCCTGTTTGGCCAATTCTTCAAACAGCTCTGTAAACCGCCTGAAATCTCTCATTGAGACAGTAAAGCCTGGCTCCAGAAATTCTGTCTGGATTTTATTTTTCTCATCCCAGATATTAATACAGGTACGGCTTTCCTCTTTTAAATGACAGAATGCACTTTTGATCCCAAATGGTTTTAAGGAATTCTCAATATAACAGCCGGCATGGCCGCCCACAAATCCCGTGGCAACTACCTGGGCACCGGCAATGGCAGCCGGCTTGGAAACGTTCAGTCCTTTTCCGCCAGGTGTATCCGTGCATTCCTTCACTCTGTTTACTTTTCCTATGGAATACCCATCTACCACATACCGTTTATCAATTGCAGCATTGAGTGTCACCGTCAATATCATGGCTTCCTCCTATTCTTCATTTACCAGTAGTACTTTTCCCTTGACATGATCCGGTATCTTAAACATCTGGAAGGCCTCCTGTGCCTGACTCATGGGAACCTTTTTATAGATAAAACCCGGATCAAATTTAAGCTGTCCTGTGGCAAAATAGTGTGCGGTCAGACTCCACTCTTTTCCAGGGAACGGGGCGCTGTATGACATCCAGGAACCTGTCAGATAAAATTCCTTTCGGTTCATATTTTCCCACATGGCCGGAGTAAAGCTAAGCTCCTCATGAGGTGTTCCTACAAAGCACACATGAGCTTTATTTGCCGCCAGTTCAAAGGCCATGTGCATGGTGGGAATCTGCCCGGCTGTCTCAAATACATAGGAAAACCCTTTTCCGCCAGTCATTGCCATGGCCTTTTCCATATAACCGTCTTCCGCGGTATGAAAGGTTTCATCAGCTCCCAGCCTTTTTGCCAGCTCCAGGCGCTGATGACTGATATCAAACACTGCCACTTTTCTGGAACCAAATATTTTTGCCCACTGCATGGTAAACATGCCTATGGTTCCGCCGCCTAAGACCGCAACAGTTTCACCGCCTTGATACTGATTCTGGAAAATCCCATGAAGCGCAACGGTAGAGGGTTCAAACATGGCACCTTGTTCATAGGAAATGCTCTTATCAAACACTACTGCGTTTTGCTCTGGCAATACCACATAATCCCCATTGCTTCCCTGCTGTCTGGAGCCGATAAAGCTGTAGTGCTTGCAAAGGGAAAAATTTCCGTTCTGGCAATCATCACATTTCATACAGGGAAGCAACGGTGCTCCTGATACCCTGTCTCCGATTTTAATCTTCTTAACACCTTCTCCCACTTCCACTACATCACCGGAAAATTCATGGCCAAGCACAATAGGGTAAAAATGGACTCCATGATGGAGGACCCTGGGTATGTCAGAACCGCATATTCCAGATGCTTTTACCTTCACCTTTACCTGTCCTGTGCCTGCCTTTGGTTCCTCATAATCCTGATATTTTACGTCTTCATTGCCACAAACAACTGCCGCTTTCATGATTCACCCTCCTGTTTTTCCATAATGCTCCGTAAGGAGTCATATATATCCAGATAATTCATATAGTTTTGGTCATATACCTCCCGATTATTTTGATTTGGAACATGGTAGCGCTTATTTTTAACCGTTATTTTAACCGCATCTTCAAAATCTCCGTAGATTCCCACACCCACGCCTGCTAACATGGCTGCTCCCAGGGTAGTTGCCGTATCAGAAGAGGGAACTGCAATGGGTTTTCCTGTCACATCCGACTTGATCTGCGTCCACAAAAGGGAATTTGCAGAGCCTCCCATGGCCCGGAGTACATTTACCCTGGCGCCTGCCTGTTCGGCAACATCCAGATTATGCTTTAAAGACATTGCAACACCTTCCATGGCTGCACGGATTAAATGCCCTTTTGTCTTGCTGAAATCCAGGCCGTAATATACGCCCTTTGCCTTTGGATTCCAGATAGGGGAGCGCTCGCCGGCCATATAGGGAAGAAAGATCAGTCCATCACTTCCAGGAGA
>JAEWRS010000347.1 GCA_023398855.1 Bacillota bacterium | reverse complement strand
GGGTACATAGGGGCAACAGAGGGTGATGTACTGATTAATGGCCATAACATACTGGAGGATGGAGAGGAAGCAAAGAAGTGTATCGGCTATTTACCTGAGCTTCCCCCACTTTATGTGGATATGACTGTAATGGAGCAGCTGTTGTTTGCGGCTGAATTGAAGAAAATTCCCAAAAAGGAAAGAGAGGAAGCCGTACATGAGGTGATAGAGCTTGCCAGGCTTGAGGATGTGAAGAGCCGTTTGATCCGCAATCTGTCAAAGGGCTATAAACAGCGCGTGGGCCTGGCCCAGGCTGTTATTGGTTTTCCGCCTGTCATCATTCTGGATGAACCAACTGTTGGACTGGACCCCAAACAGATCATTGAGATCAGGGATACCATTCGCAGGCTAGGACAAGAACACACGGTTATTTTAAGCTCCCACATCCTTTCTGAGGTCAGTGCGGTGTGCGACCACATCATGATCATTGACAAGGGAAGGCTGATTGCCAGTGACACACCGGAAAATCTGGAACGGCAGATGGCTGGAACAGATGGAATTGAGCTTTTGGTGAAGGGAGAGGCAGAACAGATTTACAAGACCTTAGAATCGATTCCCCTGGCTGACGATATAACATTAAAAGAGACTGGGGAAGATGGGATTTACAGGGCATCTTTGCATGTCAGTACCAATGAGGAAGAGGTTAGTGAGGATATTCGGGAGACAATTTTCTTTGCATTTGCAGACCAGAGGATTCCTATTCTTTCCATGCAAGCCACAAAAGCATCTCTGGAGGATGTATTCCTGGTACTGACTGGAGAAACGGAAATAGAGGAAATAGAGGAAATAGAGGAAATAGAAGAAAAGGAATCTGGCGGAGCCGGGGAGGAGGATGAGTAATGACAGCTATATATAGAAGAGAACTGAAAGCTTATTTTCAGTCCATGACAGGATACGTGTTTATTGCTTTTATGGTGCTGTTTGTGGGCATTTATTTTATGGCCTATAACATGATGAGTGGATATCCCTATTTTTCCTATACTTTGTCTGGCATGGTGACCATTATCATGATTGGCATTCCTGTGCTCACCATGAGAAGTTTTGCAGATGACAGAAAAACGAAGACAGATCAGCTGCTCCTTACTTCTCCTGTATCCGTTACCCAGATAGTACTAGGAAAGTACCTTTCCATGATAACGGTATTTGCCATTCCAGTACTGCTTTCGGGAATATGCCCTCTTATCATTAAGCTGAACGGGAACGCAAATTTAAAGGCGGATTATGCCTCTATACTGGTCTTTTTTCTGCTTGGCTGTGTCTATATCGCTGTTGGGATGTTTATTTCATCCCTGACTGAGAGCCAGATCATAGCAGCGGTAGGGACCTTTGGAATCATTCTTTTGCTGCTTTTATGGCCTAATCTGGTGGGATTTTTGCCCACGTCTGCTTTTGGATCTGTAATAGGATTTCTGATTCTATGGACTGGAATTGTATTGATTGTTTACCGGATCACAAGCCATGGCCTCCTGGCAGCCGCTTTGGAAGCAGCCGGAGTCCTTTGCATCATGTTGTTATATTTTATGAAAAAGGGAATCTTTGACCGTGCTTTGACAAATGTCCTGGAGAAGATTGCCATAACAGATGTGTTCCAGAATTTTGCCAGTCGTTACATCTTTGATGGGGGCGGTCTGGTTTACTATTTCAGCATTATTTTTCTGCTGATATTTTTAACCGTGCAGTCCATAGAGAAACGCAGATGGAGTTAGGAGGATGGAAATGACCAGAAAATTTAAAAAAGGCGGCTACACAGCAATTCTATCTGTGATTGTCATAGCTGCCGTAGTAATATTGAATTTAATCGTGGGCCGTCTTCCTGAGAAGTTTCGGCAGTGGGATATGAGCAGCAGCCAGATATATACCCTGGGCGGTACCACAAAGGATCTTGTCAGTGCTCTTGATAAGGATGTAACGATTTATTTAATCGCTGATCCGGCTTCCGTTGATAAGCGTATTACAAGCTTTTTAACACGCTATGAGAATTTATCCGGCCACATCAAAGTTGTGACCGTGGATTCTGTCCTTCATCCAGATCAGGTAAAAAAGCTGAAGGCTCAGGACAATACTCTTCTTGTAAGCTGTGATTCCACAGACAGAACAGAGACAATTGCTTTAACGGATATCATTAAAATGGATGAAATGTCTTACTATTATGGGCAGTCTAAGGAAACAGAATTTGACGGAGAGGGTAAGATTACCGGGGCAATTTCCCATGTAATTAATGACGTGCAAAAGACGGTTTATGTTACAGAGGGTCATGGAGAGGCTGTGTTAGGGGCTATGGCTTCCGATATGCTGAAAAAATCCAATTTAACTGTGAACTCCTTAAATATTTTGACAGGAGGCAGCATTCCTGAGGACTGCCAGCTTCTGCTCATCAATGCGCCTGCCTCGGATCTGGCCAATGACGAGAAAGAGATGATCTCAGATTATCTGAACAAAGGCGGAAAACTAATGATCTTTGCCGGCTATTCAGAAAAGGATCGTCCCAACCTCAACGCTCTTATGAATGACTATGGTCTTAATCTGGAAAAGGGGTTAGCGGCTGATACAAAGAAGTTTTATCAGAACAACCCATACTATATATTCCCGACCATACAGGCTGGAAGTGAAGTGACAAACGGTATTGATGGAAAAAGTACGGCTCTTGTCCTTCAGTCTGCAGCACTGACTCAGAAGGAAAAGCTGCCGGAAGGCGTAGAGGTAACCTCATTTATGGAGACCAGTGACGGAGGAATGCTGGTAACGGCGGATAAGCAGATTCAGGGGACTTATATTCTGGGGGCTGTATCAGAAAAGACCCTGGGCGCTGGTACCGCACGTGTGACCGTATTCAGTACTCCTTCCCTGATTGATGAAAATCTCAATACAAGTTTTACTAATTTGACCAACTTAACTCTTTTCATGAACGCAGTTACATCTAATTTTGATGATGTTTCCAATGTATCCATTCCATCAAAGAGTCTGGAAGTGACTTATAATACGGTCACTCATGGAGGTTTGTGGGGTGTCCTGTTCATCATTGTAATACCAGTGGTAACGTTGGCAGCTGGTCTGGTGATCTGGCTGAAGCGCAGGCGTCTGTAGAAGGGAGCATGGACATGAAGAAGAAAAGAGGACTTATATACGGGGCAGCCGCCCTGGTAGTCTTGTGCTTGATCTATGGGGGTGTGGAAGGATATATGAAGCAATCCCAGAAGCAGGAAAAAGAAAAGGCAGAGGAGGAGACAGTCTATATTACTGATCTTACTGATGTTTCGTCGGTTTCTTACGATATGGACGGCCAGGAGCTGTCCTTTACAAAAAAGGATGGGAAATGGAACTATGACGGAGATGATCTGTTTCCGGTAAAACAAACGGAGGTGGACTCCATTGTTTCAACCATATCAAAGCTTGAGGCATTGAGGAAGCTGGAAGGAGGAGATAACTTCAGTGCCTATGGACTGGACCAGCCCATTAGGAAGATCACGGCAGCCACAGCAGATGGTACTAAGTCTGTAATCCTGCTAGGCAATGCTACCGGAGATGGAGACTATTATGCCGCTGTTGAGGGACAGGATACGCCGTATCTCATTAGTTCTGCCTTATACAATGAAACCGGCAGTGGTCTGACTGACTTCCTGGCCCTGGAAGAGTTTCCGGCTGTTTCAGGAGCTGACATTAAAAGTATCACGGTTACCAAGGAAGGGACCAGCGAGCATTTTGTAAAAAAGAAGCTGGAAGATAAAGAAGGCACGATTGAATGGTACCGGGATTCGGCAGACTCTCCGGACAACAAGCTTTCTGAAAATACTGGCTTAAATGTTCTGGCAGATTCTCTAAGCAGCTTAAAGGTTAAGAGCTGCCCTAATTATAAGGTGCAGGAGAAAGAACTGGCAGATTATGGCTTAGATCAGCCCACTGCGGTGATGACTTACACTTACGACAAGAACGGTTCGGAAGAAACCTTTGTCCTGTCCATAGGGGCTTTAAACAATGATTCAAGCTGCTATTATACCCGTACAGATAAATCTTCCAATATTAATGAAATTGATAAGGCGTCAATTGATAAATGTCTGACAGTAGACAAAGGCATCTCATAAAAGAGGGCTGTATCCTGACGGTTGAGCATAGAACAAGAGGAGGGGAAGCCCTCCTCTTGTTCTATGCCCAACTAGGGGGTAAATGCTGAAATGGGCACGCCTGGAAGCCTCCGGCGCAATCAGACCACAACGCTGGGATAACGCCAAAGGGCGTTCTTTGATAATAAGCCAAAACTGAAACGAGGGCGGAACGGAATGATAAAACCTATTATTATAACTACCCAACGATAGTATAGCGTCCGGGCGCCATAACGTTTAGACAGTAGCGGAGTAAGCACCTTGACAGTTACATCTACGATTCCTAAGCTAAAGAGTACACGATCAAGTATGAAAATAATATTGACAATAGGGTGTAATAGTGATAGTATTTAATCACAACTAAATGGGGTGTTACGAAAGGCATAACCAAAGGAACCAGTGTATTTATATACATTTGTTTGCTTTGGCTTTTTTTGTGGAGGTGGTTTTATTGAGGGTGCAGAAGACGTTTAATAATAATATTATTTCTGCTGTTGACCAACAGGGGAAAGAAATGGTTGTTATTGGAAATGGAGTTGGTTTTTCGAAGAAAAGCGGAGATATAGTTGACCGGTCTATGATCTCCAAAATATATTATTGCGTTGAAAATCTGCAAGAAGAAAGAATGATAAAAATTCTGAAAGATATACCTATTGAACTAATACTGATCACTGATAAGATTATTGAGATGGCTCAGACAGTATTAAATAAAAAACTAAATCCTATGTTGTCTGTAACATTGGCAGACCATTTGCATTTTGCTATACAAAGAACAAACAATCATGTGATAATACCCAGTCCCTTGGGACATGAAATAAAATACATTTATCCCAAGGAATACGAAGTGGGTATGAAAGCATTAGAGTATATAAAAAAAGAACTGAAAATTATTCTGTCAAAGGAGGAAATTATATTTATAGCTCTGCACTTTGTCAATTCGCAAACGGATTATAATGATATCTCAGACACTCTGAAATTAAGCAGGATTTTGCAAGATGTTATACAGGTGGTCAAAGATGATTTAAAGATTAAAATGGATGAATCATCCACCACTTACTGCAGGTTTGTGTTACATCTCCGTTTTTTTGTAATTCGTCAGCTAAGTATGGAACATATGATTGACGATGATGTCATTGAAATATATGATATGGTTAAAACAAAATATGATAAAGCATATCATTGCGTGCAGAAAATTAATACTAAATTAAAGGAAGAATATAATATCATTTATAGTGACACCGAAGAATTTTATTTGATGCTTCATATACAGCGCTTGTTGTCACAACTATAAGGGGAGTTACTTTTTAAGGCTTGACCCGGGAAATAACTATTATTTAATAATAGTTATTTCCCGGGTTTTTTAAACAAAATATGGAGGGAAATAAGATTATGGATTTTAACGAAATTGCTAAAAAGATAATTGAATATTCAGGCGGTAAGAACAATATAGAGAATGGGCTTCATTGCATAACGAGAGTGAGGCTGTATTTGAAGGATGAGAAAAAAGCAGATATAGAAAAAATGAAAAAGGTAAAAGGCGTAGTAGGGGCGCAATTTCAAAATGGACAGTTTCAGATTATTTTGGGACCTCATGTAGACAATGTATTTGAAATCCTAGAGCAGGAATTGCATTTTAATGAAATATCGGATACCTCTAACCTCAAAAAAAGAAGCAGAGTGCTTGATACCATATTAGATACTATTGCACAAATATTTACTCCCGTAGTTCCTGCCATTGTTGGGTCAGGTGTGATGAAAGGAATTATAGCACTGCTTCTGTTTTTTAAAGTACTTTCTGCGACTGGTGGCACTTATGCAGTATTAAATATGATTTCTGACACTCCCTTTTATTTCCTGCCATTTTTACTTGCATTATCTGCATCAAGAAAGTTTAAGTTAAATGAATTTTTAGGGTTATCCCTGGCAGGCATTCTTTTGTATCCGTCCTTGGTAAGTGCAACAGAGCCTATCATGTTTTTGGGGATTTTCAGTATTCCAATTGTAACATACTCAACCTCTGTTATTCCAATTATTTTAGGTGTCTGGCTTATGAGCTATGTATACCGTTTCGTTGACAAGGTTATACCAAAAGCACTTCGGCTGGTGCTGGTTCCTTTATTGTCCCTGATGATTTGTACACCCATTCTGCTGATTGTATTAGGCCCGTTAGGTTCTTACGCAGGTAATTATGTTGCTGATGCCAGCAATTACTTATTTACAAGGTGGCCTTTGATGGCGGGGCTAATTGTTGGAGGGATTTATCCATTAATTATTATGACAGGAATGCATTATGCATATTTCCCTGTGTTATTTGAAAACATTGGAAAATTTGGATATGATAACGGGTTTTTTCCGGTTGGTTTATTTTCTAATCTGGCACAGGCGGGAGCGTCTTTTGCAGTAGCATTTAAAACAAAAAATAAAGATTTTAAAAATGTAGCATTATCATCAGGAATCGCTGCTATGCTGGGTACCACAGAGCCCGCTTTATACGGTGTGAATCTTAAATTGAAAAAACCATTGATTGCCTCCATGATATCTGGCAGCATAGTGAGTGCAGTGACATTGACCATTGGGATTAAATATTACGGATTTGTTGCCCCAGGTCTCATTGCATTATCCGTATGCATTAGCCCTGATGGTACAATGACCAATCTGTTGGTGGCAGTTGCAGGTGTAGCTGCAAGTTTTATTCTTGCTTTTGTTTTGACTTTAATCCTTGGATTTGAAGATGTAAAGGTGACAAAAGAGAATCAAAAGAAAGAAAATGAAACAAAGCCCGTTATTCAAGAGAATCGAACAGCACTGGAAGCAAAAAGTTTAAATACCAAGATCAGTATAGCAAGTCCTGTAAAGGGAACCGTTGTGCCTATAAAGGAGGTTCCTGATGCGACATTTGCAGAGGAAAAAATAGGTAAAGGCATTGCTTTGCTGCCTGAGGAAGGAAAAGTGTTTGCTCCGTTTGATGGTAAAGTAGCTGCACTTGCTGATTCGAAACATGCAATAGGTCTCATTTCTAATGAAGGAGTAGAATTACTGGTCCATATTGGTACTGATACCGTGAATTTAAATGGCAAGTATTTTGAAACCTGTGTCAATATGGGAGAGGATGTAACCAAAGGCCAACTGCTTATTAAATTTGATAAGAAAGCCATGGAAGAAGAGAATTACTCTTTGCTAACACCTGTTATAATTTCTAATACCTTGAATTACTTAGATGTGCTGGTTTCTAACAAAGAAAAATTTGTTGAAGCTGGAGATGAGATATTAACCATTATAAAATAATATTAGAAAGAAAATTCCGCTTTAAAAAATATGAAATAATAAGGAGGAAGTAAACATGGTTCATAAAGTAGAAGGATTCCCGGAAGGTTTTTTGTGGGGTGGAGCAACTGCCTCCAATCAATGTGAAGGTGCTTATAATGTTGGTGGTAAGGGATTGTCGACTCTGGATTTTGTGAAATTTACAGAGAAAGACGATCGGATGAATGATATCAGTACAATGGACGTAACATACGATCAGCTTAAACAGTATTTAAAGGATGATTCAAATATAAATTTTCCAAAAAGAAGAGGCATAGACTTTTACCACCATTATAAAGAAGATATTAAGCTTATGGCAGAAATGGGATTTAAGACCTTTAGAATGTCCATATCCTGGCCGCGCATTTTTCCAACCGGCATGGAAGAGGAACCCAATGAACAAGGGCTTAAATTCTACGATGACGTGTTTGATGAACTGCTGTCTTATGGAATTGAGCCTTTAGTCACAATGATTCATTATGAGATCCCGATTGAATTAACAAAAAAATATAATGGCTGGGAGAGCCGGGAATTAGTAGATTATTTTATAAAGTACACAAAGACAATTCTGGACCGTTATAAGGATAAAGTAAAATATTGGATTATTTTTAATGAAATTAACATGATGCTGGCTAGTGCTTACACGGGTGGCGGAATTTTCCTGGAAAGGTCAGAAAAAAGTGGTTTGGAAGTCAAATACCAGGCGACTCACCACCAGTTTATTGCAAGTGCATTAACAACAAAGTACGCTCGTGAAGTTTCTCCACAAGCAAAAATCGGCTGTATGATTGCAAGGCTGGAAAGTTATCCGGCTACATGCAAACCGGAGGATGTGTTTAAAGCCCTGCACGAAGACCAATTGAATGTATTTTATACGGATGTAATGATAAGAGGAAAGTATCCGAATTATATGATGAGATATTTTGACGAGCATAACATTCATATTAAAATGGAAAAAGGTGACGAAGAAATTCTAGCCTGTTACACTGCTGATTATGTAGCCTTTAGTTACTATATGACCTATTTGGTAAGCAATGATTCGGCAAAAGATCAAGTTTCAGGAAATCTGATTGGTTCTTTGAAAAATCAATACCTTGAGCTTTCCCAATGGAATTGGCCGATTGATCCAATTGGCCTGCGTATAACTTTAAATCGTCTCTACGACCGTTATAATGTTCCCTTGTATATTGTAGAAAACGGCCTGGGAGCGTTTGATAAGCTAGAAGATGGAAAGGTACATGACACATATCGGATTGATTATCTGGCAAAGCATATTTCCCAGATGAAAGAGGCAGTGAAGGATGGTGTAGAATTGTTAGGCTATACTACGTGGGGCTGCATAGATCTTATCAGTGCGGGAACCTCTGAAATGAGCAAACGATATGGATATATTTATGTTGATCAGGACGATTATGGAAATGGAACATTAAAACGTTATAAAAAGGATTCTTATTACTGGTATAAAAAAGTCATTGAAAGCAATGGAGAAGATTTATCAAAGGAGTGGCCACTATGCAGAAGATAGATAATAAAGTTGTTTTGATCACCGGTGCTTCCAGCGGTATTGGAGAAGCAACAGCTAAACTGCTGGCATCCCATGGGGCTAAGGTAGTACTGGGTGCCAGAAGAAAAGACCGATTAGAAAAAATTACGGAAGATATCAGGAATGCCGGTTATGATGCAGTTCATGAAGTAATTGATGTTACGAAATATGAGGATATGCTTAGACTGGTGAAAACGGCTCTCGATGTGTATGGAAAAGTTGATGTGCTATTTAATAATGCCGGTATCATGCTGTTGTCACCCGTGCATGAATTGAGGGTGGATGAATGGGAAAAAATGATTGATATTAATATCAAAGGTGTTTTATATGGTATGGCGGCTGTACTACCAGTTATGAGAGAACAAAATTATGGGCTCATTATAAATACAAATTCCACTGCCGGCTACCGTGTAATGGAAAATTCAGCGGTTTACTCGGGTACAAAATTTGCTGTCCGGGCTATTTCAGACGGTTTACGAAAAGAAGAGTCTACAGATAAGAATATCCGGGTCACTAATGTTGCTCCAGGGCCGGTAGATACAGAGCTTGTCTCTCATATCAGTGATATGGAATTAAGGAAAGAACTGAGTGAGTTTACTAAGACAAAAGGATTATCGGCAGAAGATGTGGCACAGGCGGTGTTATTTGCCATGAGCCAGCCGGAAGGCTCATCCATTGACGAAATAATCATATCGCCTACTAAAAAAATAAATAAATAAAAATGAGCATGGGAGATTACCAAGATGTATGGTGACTTCCATGCTTATTTTTTCTGGAATTCGTCCGCTTAAAATACATGCGATTGTAAATATAATAATGGTATTAAACCAGGCAGGAATCCTGTGCATCAGAGCTGTAGCAGTCGATAATCCGGTAAAACAAATGATTCGGAGGTCATAACTTTCTCTGACAAAGTGGCAAAATTTTTTTAGTCATATTTTTACAACATTCCATATTATATAAAATAATTGAGCTGCAATATAAATGTTATTTGTCCTTAAATCTTAAAAGAAGATTTTTATAGTTTGCTTTATGCCATTTTTTGTTCATAATATTTTTCATTACTTTATAGGATAGATTACCTTCTGTTGTTGCTATCATCATTTTATTGAAGAGAAATCCTTTTTTAAACGATACGCCAGTTACGATATTTATAGGAATCACATCTGGTTTATCATCTACAATCTTATTATTGACTTGGTTAATACCTATGATTGCTATTTCACTATCTGAAAAATTTAAAACTTGGTAACTGAAATTTACGTTAATATAATTAAGTCCGCCAGTCAATGAAGTTGGCATTGTCCAAATGGAAGAACCTAGTTTTCCTTTCACTCCATATTTTTCTAAATGCCGGATTATATCTTGTTCTTTCATAGCCATAATGTAAATTCTCCTCATATTATCAATTTCAGGTTATATAAATTCGCTACGCTTTGCGCACTATTCAAATCCCACAAAGCAAGCAGTTTTAGCTATGGAACGCAGCATAGCCAGAATGATTAACTATACCACATACATTGCTGTTCGTACACAATAAATTATTATTAATCACCATATTTTGCGGCAGGAGCAACGCGAACAGCCGCCGCGCAGGGCAAAGGAAATGGAGTTGTAAATATTCGAGGGGAATAATCCTGCCATTAAAAATATATTGCAAATCGGAAATGTGGATATTCGCTTAATTCGAGACACATCAAAAGTCAATATGCTATCCATGAGCAATACGGCCTAATCTATCGTGCGAATGAAGATAAGCGGGTTGACCTGCATTCCACCCGTAACAATGTAGGCTTACAGGGGGAATTGACAGGAATAGAAACATACAGTGTACTAAGACTTAGTAATGCTAGTGATCAAAGTGTCACCTACAATAAAATCTAAGGAAGACACCTTCTCAAAATTCATTTCTGTTCTCGGCTTTCTGGCAGGCGTATTGAAATAGGATACAGCATTGTGCGGTTCAGATATGCCTTGGCCGTTAATCTGCAATCTTCTGATTTTTAGTATTTTAATGTTTTCATGATTGTTTATAGAAAAAATTTCAAGTATTATATTATCTTCAAATTGATACAATGCTGGTATACAAAATGTTATATTATTATACTGAAAGGTAAAGTTTAATGGAAAATTCTTTGCTGCTCCGGTTTTTATAATATTTTGCGTACTATTCCAAATGTCTGCATGTGATGACCCATTAAAAAAGGTGAATGCCAATTGAGCTGCCGCCCGATTAAAATCCATTGCTCTGCAGCGTATCAAGGCATTGGCATCCTGCTGCCAGTAAATTAAGTAACAAACAATTCCGTAAGGAGATCTGGTTCTTGTAATTTAAGATAGGACAATTTATAATTATTACGTTCATACATTCAAGATGGTGATTCTTAACTATGGACGGCGACAACTTAGTTTTGCTGCTCATGGAATAATATGGATATGCTGTTATGAAACTCGGGAGGTCATGAGGATGGGGAAAATAAAAACTTTTGACACAAAGGCAATCTATTTAACCGCTGCATTTAAGGCAAAAATGAAAATGGTAACACAATATTCCTGCACGCTCGTGGAAGCTCCTATGGGGTATGGAAAAACCACTGGCGTGAGGGAATTTTTGAAAACCTTGAATATCCGGGTTTTATGGCAAAGGCTGCATGACAATTCGCTGTCAGGTTTTTGGAAGAATTTCTGCCGGTTATTCCGGGAACTGGATGCGGACTGCTATGAGTCGCTCATGCAGATTGGTTTTCCCATCAGCAGCAATACCAGAGAGATGGTCCTTGATTTCATTCAAAAGGTTTTGTCATCGGAGCCTATGATTCTGGTGTTAGATGATTATCAACTGGCTGACAGTCCGGAAGTCAATGACTTTATGGAATATCTGCTATGGAATGAGCTGCCGGAGCTGCATATTGTACTGACGGCTCGGTATACAAGGTTAGCCAACTTAGATGAACTCATTTTGAAAGGATATTTACAGCATATTCAGAAAGATGCTCTGGAATTTACACCGGATGAGATTAAGTCATATTACCGGTTGTGTGGTGTAGCGCTGCAGGAAAAAGAGATCAAAAATCTCCACTCCTATACAGAGGGGTGGATCAGCGTTCTGTACCTTTTCATGTTAGGCTATAGAAATGAGGGTGTATTAACAGCGTCCCCCAATATATCCCGGCTGATTGAAAAGACGGTTTATGCCCCCTTTAGCCAGGAAATCAGAGATTTTCTTGTGCATATCTGTCTCCTTGATTCCTTTACTTTGGAACAGGCCGCTAATATGTGGCAAAAGGATAACACAGGGGAACTGCTGGATGAGATTATAGGCAGGAATGCTTTCATCAGCAGGGATGAAAAAACGGGCATTTATCAGGTACATAGAATTTTTTTAGAATTTCTTCAGGACTTGCTGAAACGGATAGAGCCGGAAAAAAGAGAGGAATTATACCGGCGGACAGCAGCGTGGTACGTAAAAGAAGGTGAGTATATTTCTGCACTGCGGTATTGCTATCTTGCGGGAGACTGGGATGTTCTCCTTGCCATATTGGAGGAGGATCAGGGGCACAGTATGCTCAACGAGCATCACGGGAAACTGGTTTCTTTTTATGAGGAATGCCCGGCTTCCATTCGGGAGCAGCATCCGGTGGCGTTGCTGGTCATTGCAATCTGCCTTTTTTCCTACAATGAAACCGAACGGTTTGCTGTGGTATGTGAAGAAATCGGCTTGCTTATACAAAAGGGTGTAAGCGGAGAAAAGCAGCCGCTGCGTGAGATAGCGGGAGAATTGGAGCTTCTCCTCAGCTTCACCCAATATAATGACCTTGAAAAGATGGGAGAGCACATTAAGCTGGCCTGCGAGCTGATGGAGCGCCCAGCAAAGTTTATGGATACGCGGGGCGGCTGGACGTTTGGAGCTCCCTCCGTGCTTTATATGTTCCATAGGGAAGCCGGGCAGCTCTATCGTGAGCTGGAGCTCATGAAAGAGGCCCTGCCTTACTATGACCGCATAGCAAAAGGCCATGGTGCAGGTGCCGATCACATGATGGAGGCTGAAATTTCTTATCTGCAGGGAGACTTTGATAATGCTGAAATTTTAGCACACAAGGCGCTCTATCACGCAGACCTCTGGAAGCAGCAGGACATTTTAATCTGTGCGGTCTTTCTCCAGATTAAGCTGGCACTGTATAAAGGAGATTATGCCTATGCTGCGTATAACCTGCAGAGAATCAGGGAACAAACGGAGAATGGAAAATGGTTTCACCTGCTGGATACGATTGAGCTGTGCAAAGCCTTCCTGCTGGCTTCTTTGGGGCAGAAGCAGGGTATCCCGGAATGGATCATTGACGGCAATTACGAATCCAGCAAGCTTCACTTCCCGGCACTGGCTTTTTTTAATATCGTATATGGTCAGGTACTTTTGGTCCGGGAAGATTACCACAAGCTTCTGGGAAGCATGGATTATTTCATGGAGAATGCCGCCGTGTTCCCCAATCTTCTGGCACAGATATACACCCACATCTATGCGGCGGCAGCCAGTGAAAGGCTGCACCGAAGGACAGCTGCTCTGGCGGAATTAGATCATGCTCTGGAACTGGCGGTCCCTGATCAGCTATTGATGCCATTTGTGGAGCAGTGCGGACGAATCGAGCCGTTATTGGCAGAGTTGCATCAAAGAGGGATGAAAAAAGCATTTATATCCTCTGTCTTTAACTTGTATACACCATACAAGCGGTCAATCAACAGTATTGTAACGGAATATTTTACAAAGCAGAAGCCTGCCCTCACGGAAAGGGAGGAGGAGATCGCACAGCTGGTTGCACAGGGGCTCTCCAATAAGGAGATTGGACAGCAGCTGTATATATCGGAAAATACGGTGAAAACCATGCTGAAGCACATTTTTGAAAAGCTGGGAATTGGTTCCCGTGCCTTACTAAAGCAATATATTAATGCAGAGCGGAAAGAATCATAACAACCCACGCCCCTTTCACCCATCAACATCACCCGTCGGGTGATATAAAGTATAAAAAATCCACTGTACAATAAGTATGGTGGTTTTTTTATGCAATGGAGGTGATTGATGTGAGTCAGATAATTAAGGTCGTACCAAAGGAAGATTACTGTCTGGATATTATTTTAGATAATGGCAGCAGCATTCATTTAAGCCTGAAAAGCAGGCTTGGAACAATTCGGTTTGGAATGCTTGCAGATACGGAGCTGTTTAAGAAAGCAACCACCGACGGCATCTGCATCAAATGGAATGGAAAAGTAGAAATTTCACTGAGCGAGGCATTTCAGCTGGCTCAAAAATAAGGAGGAGGGATTATTAAAATGAAACAAACATGGAAACAAATCGGCAGCCTGTTCTTGTCTGTATGCATGGTATTTACTCTGTTGCCCACAATGGCATTTGCCCAGGTACAAACAACGGATTCCGGTGCACCGATAGCTGTGAGCGGAACCATTACCGCTTTTGAGGAGCTGGATGCGGCAGTGTCCTGGCAGACCGTAGAGGTCGGTACAACAAAAGATGATCTGACCTTGCCGGATACACTGGCAGTTACAGTAACGTCTGATTCTGTCATCAGTACAACCGTAAGTGACGATACAACGGCAACGGACAGCGAAGCGCGGGAATCAATAACCGAAATAACCGAAACAACCGCAGCAGTGTCTGGTTGGACATCAGATCCGGTCTATGATGGAGATATGACTGGCAGCTATACATTTACACCAATTATCACCCTGTCAGATGGTCTGACCGTGGCAGAGAGCGTAGATGCCCCCCAAATCATTGTGAAGGTTGAAGAAACTAATCTGGTGATGCCTGCGATGGCATTTACGGGGGAACAGACTGTTGCCAGTGCCGATGAGTTAAAAGCGGCATTGGAAGCAACCACCCCTGTCAACATTACTTTGACACAGGACATCAGTCTGGAGAATGGGATTGAGGTGAAAGCAGACCACACACTGACGGTTCCCAGTGGCAAAACCCTCTCAACCAATGATCAAGGATCCATTGATCTTGGTGGAATGACACTGACAGTGACAGGCGGCGGCACGCTGAATTCAAAAACGTATAATAGCAATCTGTTCTATAATGGTGATTTAGATCTGGAAAATATCGTTATTATCTTGAGTAACAGCAGCGATAGCGGTGTAAATGCAGGTACCATTAATATGAACAGCGGTGCGATTATTCATATTAACTCAAAGAATGGTTCTCTTCTATTGACAGCAAACGTCCTTAATGTAAATGATGATTCAACACTTTATATTGATAAATTTGCCAATGCTGCTGTCAGTGTGGAAAATGATGCATCGCTAAACATAGACGGCGGTAATGTGATCATTTATCCCGGTGCTGACAGCGAGGGGGCTGGAATCGAAAACAGCGGAAAGATTAAGCTGATCCGAGGAACTCTCGCCAACAGTAAAACTGGTGGATCCATTCATTTAAATCCCAACAGTACGGTGGAGGGTATGGACGGCAGATTGATGGACCGGGGCAATTTGCTAACCACTTCCGGCGAAGTGACGTTAGCCGCGGGCAACACTGCACCTTCCAAAACAGGACTGACAGCGGGAACGTATTATTGGGATGGCGAATACTTTACAAAACCAGTTTCAATTGAATGGACCGGATTAGAAGCAGCTGACGGCGGGGCGGGCACCACAGATACCACAAAACTGGCCCTGACCTTTAGTGCCGATCCAGTAACTCTTTCTGTTGATGATATTGAAGTGACTGGTGCAGTCGTGGAGAACCTTTCTGGTTCTGGTCTGACAAGAACGCTCCTTATCTCCGATGTTTCCGTAGGGGAAGGCGAAAAAGTGAAGGTTGCCATTACGGACCCGGTGGGCTACGTTATCACCCCCGGTACAATGGAGACAACGGTGCATAAGGGCCCTGCTTCCGTGGAGATCCTTGAAACCAAATTAAAAGCATTAGGCTTTGATGCTACAGTAAACGGAGATACTGTCACCGTGAGTGGACAAAAAACAGGTGTAACAGCAGCAATTTCTCTCAATATTCCATCCGGAGTAACTGTTAAATGGGGTGCTGAACTTACCGGAGCACTGGAAAAAGCGGCCTTGCTTATGGTGGAAAACAAAGGAAACTTAGAAATTATATCCGGCGCAAAACTGGAAAATACTGCTTCCATGGGCATTACTTTAAATATCTATGGAAAAGGAAGCCTTTTGGTATCGGATGGTGACCTCTCCTTTATGGGAAGTAAGGGTGCCGTAATATATGTTAAACAAGGAACTTGCGTCATAAAGGGCGGAACAGTCACCACTGCTGATAGCAGCAAGGCTTACCAGCTTGTAATTGATGGCGTTTTAGCGGTGATTCCAAGCAGTGTTGAAATCAATAAAATAATAGCGGATGACGCAGACGGTCCTTCCGCTGTGGTTCGTTTGGACTCCGCCCAAAGCAGGGCCATCATCGGCAGCGCACAAGGGCTGACAGTTACAGCCTATAAGCTGAAGGGCGGCGACAGCCTTACAGCACAATGGCTGGTCAGATCAGGTGTCAGCGGGATCAATGTTTCCAATAATCATTATAATTACTATTGGTTTGTGCCTTATTCTGGTGTAGAAATATATGCACCGGTGTTTCCAAACATCATTACAGAGTCCTTGCAAAAGGGAACAGTAAATTCGGCTTATAGCCAGATGTTAGAAGCCACAGGTGACAAACCGATTACATGGAGCATAGAGGACGGCAGACTGCCAGATGGCTTAACGCTTAACAAGTCCACTGGTGTGATCTCCGGTACGCCGACAGCCAGCGGTACTTTTCATTTCGTGGTGAGAGCTGCCAACATGGAGAGTGATACTCAGGAACTGTCAATCCTTATTGAGCAGGCACCCGTGTTGAATGGTGCAGCAATCACCAGCGACAACCATAAAACCGTTGTCTCAAAAACCGACAGCACGTTCCAAGTGACCGCAACAGGCACGGGCCCCATGGCGTACAGCTTAAGCGGTACGGTTCCCCTGGGTGTGTCAATTCATCCTTCAACCGGGCTGATGACCATTGGTGCCATAGACATAAGCGGTTTCGACAGCTCTACTTACACCTTTACAGTGAACGCGGATAATGGCATTGACCCGGCCGCTGCGCAGGTCTTTACTCTGACCGTGCTGTCACCGCCGGTTATTCATCTGCCGGGATTCGCTCATGGTAAAGTAGGCGTTTCCTATGAGGTGCAGCTGCCTGTCAGCGGAGTAGCTCCGATTTCCTGGTCCGTTGTCAGTGGCACACTTCCCGCAGGCTTAAGCCTGTCCACCACCGGGCTGGTTAGCGGCACGCCCACGACAGCCGGAACCAGCACATTTAGCATAAGTGCAGCAAATAGCGCAGGCATGGACACAGAACAGTATCGTCTGATCATACTAGAGGCAGACAATACGAATCCAACAACCCATACTGTAACATTTGATCTTGCAGGCGGTACCCGTACAGGTGGCGGAGAACTGACACAAACCATTGCACAGGGCAGTGCTGCCGCGGCACCTGCGGTCACCCGCAGCGGATATACCTTTCACGGATGGGATAAAGATTTTACTAACGTGACCTCGGATCTCACTGTTAAGGCCAACTGGAGCCTTAACGGCAGCGGTGGAAATGAAGGTGGTTCATCCTCCGGCGGGAGTTCCGGCTCCAGCGGTACCACCACGGCTATATCAGGAAAGACACCTGACCAGCCGATGATGACGGTGGCCCCTGTCACAGCCACAGCAGGAGAGAACGGCACAGCCAGCGCAGCTATTTCAGATAAAGCCATCACCGATGCAACCGCCAAAGCACAGGCAGCTGCAAAGGCTCAAGGCAAAGCAGCTAACGGCATCTCCATAGGGCTGAATGTCACCATGCCAAAGGGCGCGACAGCGCTGACTATAACGCTGGCACAAAATTCCCTGAACAGCCTTGTGAGTACAGGCGTATCTCAGCTTGTACTGGACGGTGGGCCGGTTTCTCTTGTCCTTGACTTAAATTCCCTCAAGGAAATCCAGAGGCAGAGCAGCGGCAATATCAGCATCACCATCGCTCCGGCAACCGGGCTATCCAATGAGGCAAAAACCCTCATCGGGAACAGGCCGGTATATAACATCACCATCAGCACAGTCAAAGACGGCAATCCCATCAATGTGTCCAGCCTTGGCGGCGGAACAGCAGTCCTTTCCATTCCCTATACACGGGGCAGTAATGAGGCGGTGGGCGACCTGTTCGGTGTGTACGTGGATGCAAACGGAAGAGCACAGCGCATTGACGGTTCCGCTTATGACGGGAACAGCGCAAGCCTGCTGATCCCCACCGGGCATCTCTCTGTGTACGGCGTGGGCTACACGGCGCCAAGCGCCAAGCTTGCCGACATGGGCACGCATTGGAGCAGGGAAGCCGCTGACTATGTAGTCAGCAGAGGACTTCTCTCTGGTACATCGGAAACCACCTTTGCACCTGACGCAGCCATGACGCGTGAGCTGCTGGTAACGGCTCTCGGCAGACTGGCGGGAGTGGATGAGAAAGCATACACAACAAACAGCTTCACCGATGTGGAAGCTGACAGCGCCTTCCGTGCCTACGCCGAATGGGCGTACAAGAAAGGCATTGTACAGGGCATCGGAAATCAGCAGTTTGCACCTGATAAAGCAATCACCCGTGAAGAAATCGCGGTTATCTTCGCAAACTACGCCAAAGCCACCGCCTACAAGCAGCCTGTGACCCGTGAAGCGGCCGCCTATGCGGACGCTACCAGCATCAGCAGCGTTTACAAAACAGCAATTACAGACATGCAGCA
>JAEWRS010000210.1 GCA_023398855.1 Bacillota bacterium | reverse complement strand
TTCAATGTTCGGAAACAAAATGTGAGCAAGGGTTACTGCGGAGGCCCCGCAGCGGATAGCCTCTTGAAACGGAATCAGTTCCTCCTGCTCCAATTCTTCATAGGTTTTCCTGATGCAGGGCAGGGAAAGATGGGAATCCACAGCCGTGTCTCCATGTCCCGGAAAATGCTTTACAGAACACATGATTCCGGAATCTAAGTACCCTTTCACCATTTCGCAGCCGTATTCACTAACAACAGCTTTATCGGGCCCAAAGCTTCGCACACCAATTACCGGATTATGGGGATTGTTATTAATATCCAGTACAGGAGCCAGATTAAAATTAATCCCCAGCTCCTTTAATTCCAGGCCGGTAAGCCATGCCGCCTTATATGCATTTTCTTTATTACCAGTTTGTGCAATGGCCATTGCTCCCGGGATATTTACCGATCCTTCTGGAAGCCGTCTAACCACTCCTCCCTCCTGATCAATGGTGATAAAAGCATATTCTCCTGTTTCTTCCTTTACCAGCCTTTGAATGGAGCCGCAAAGCGTCTTTAGCTGATCCCTGCTTACAACGTTATGGGAAAACAATATAATATTTCCTACTTTGTATTCCCTTACCAGCTGTATCATCTCTTTGCTTAGCTCTCCTGCTGGAAAACCGGTTACAATCATCTGTCCGATCTTTTGTTTTAATGTGATTTCTGCCATACTTTTGTCACCTCTTTCAATCATAAAGATGATATGCTTTTTTGCGTTTTATAAATGCCTTCTCATCTCTTTCAAATCCGGCAAACAATTCTTCCCTTGAAACGTTTTTCTCTGTCAGCTGATCTGACCCGAATAAAAGATCCTCCATCCGCCTGGTGCTTCCCTCATAAGGATCAAGAAAGGCAAATTGGTCTTTATAAATGGTCCTGATTGCCAAAAGAAGCTCCAGACCGCAGAGCACGGACCGGAATTCCAGGCTGTCCGTAACATGGATATGGATTCCTTCACAGGCTTCTCCCTTAAACTTTGAAAAATACGGAGTAAAATAGGCCGGGGAAAACAGCACTCCAGGAAGCCTTTTCTCTGTCATATGCTTAACAAGCATACTTGCATCCACAAATGGTGCACCGATTATTTCAAAAGGTGCCGTTGTTCCCCTTCCTTCTGAAATATTGGTTCCTTCAAAAAGGCAGGTTCCGGAATACATCAGTGCAGTCTCATATCTAGGCATTCCAGGGCTGGGCATTACCCATACATGGCCGGTTTCCGGATGCATGGCTTGCCTGCTCCAGCCCTCACAGGGAATTACTGTCAGCCGGCAGCCCAGGTTTTTCTCCTCATTTACCATAAGAGCCAGCTCTCCCACCGTAAGTCCATAGCGCATGCAAAGAGGATAAGCCCCTACAAAGCTTTCAAATCCTGGTTTTAAGCAGTTTCCCTCCACCACATCCCCCAGAGGATTATAGCGGTCCAGGATAATAAACTCCTTTTCAAACCTTGCGCATTCTTCCATTGCATAGATCATGGTTGATATAAACGTGTAATACCTCACTCCAAGATCCTGAATATCATATACAACGGCATCTACCTGTTTAAGCATTTCCTCTGTCAGCCTTTTGGAATTTCTCCGGTACAGGCTGTATACCGGAAGTCCGGTGCAGGAGTCCGTATAATCTTCCACATCGCCCCCAGCACTAATATTTCCCCTGACTCCGTGCTCAGGCCCAAACAGGGCCGTTAGCCGGTACTTTTTATGCAGTATGTCAATCGTCGAATTTAAATGTCTGTCAACCCCTGAAACAGAAGTGATCAGACCCAGACGTTTCCCGTTTAAGACCTTATGCCAGCGGTCCACGCAATCAATCCCGTTTTTTACCATACGTTCCCTCTTTACAATTCTGATAATATAACCTTCTTTTGTTCCTGATCTAAGTTAAAGGCTTCCGCATACTCTGTTCTTGCCAGGCAGCCGTTTACCCTCATGAGATGCTCATAATATTCCTTATAGGGGAAAGATGTACTGTGTATTGCAAACCAATGGGTGTCAATGGCCTTTTTCCACAGTTCAAAGCCTTCCTTTGATACCTCTAAATAAACATACTTTTCAAAGCCAGCAGAATCTTCCCAGTTTTCCGCATAGTAGGGTCCTTTTGCAAAATGAGCTTTGTCTTTCCTCTCAATCCCGGGAAGCCCTGCAAAAAACTGGGCATCCTTAACGATTCTATGGGTTGCTTCATGATCCTTGTGCATGCTGTTCTTCCAATGGGTCAGCAGTGCAGCCGGTCTGTACTGCCGGATTAAATCACAAAGCAGAAGCCTTACCTCATCATTGTCCGGTAATTCTCCGTCTGTGTAAGGAAATACCACAGCTTCTCCACCTAACATCTCTGCAAAGGCTGCCGCTTCCTTTTCTTTTTGTATTCTGTATTCTTTTACCGGCATGCCAGGAGGATTGCCCCGTTCTCCGCCGGTCAATGCTACGGTGACAATCTGATAACCTTTTAATGCCATGGCCGCCAGAAATCCGCCGCTTGTCAGCTCTGCATCCCCTACATGGCCTCCGATTGCCATGATGCACTTTCTTTCCCCGTTCATCCGTTCTTCCATTCCTTCCTCATATCCGCCCAGGTTCTCACAATACGGAAGCCTGCTGCTTCATAAATATTTCTTGCCGGATTGTTTTCCCCGGTAAACAGGCTCATAAAAACTGCCCCCATTTCCTTTAGGCTTATACAGAGCCTGCAAAACAGGACCGTTGATATCTTTTTTCCCCTGTAACCGGAATCCACGCCGATTCCGCAAAAAAATCCTCTCCCGCTCTTTTCCACATCTAAGGGCCCGGTAAACCCGATCACCCTGCCATTGTGAGCTGCGATCAGAATGGGGCGGCTGTCTTTTCCTTTTGCAGCCTCTCCCAGAATCTCTCTCTCCCACAGGGGATTATTGAACTTACGTATCATTTCCTCCATGCCATAGTGCCTGTCAGGATCATAAACTTCAATGGTAATCCCCTCTTTTTCCAGGTTCCGTATGATGTCTGCCTCAAACTCCGGTACATTGTAGTCATCAAGGTCCAGGTAATAGCTGTTTTGCATGGCATAATCCCTGTACCTGCAATTTTTAAAGAAAAGATAGGCATTGCTTCCCACATCCACTCCAGGAGCATTGGGGTGGTCTGCAGTCTTTTTTCCGGGAATGTACCAGGAAAAGGTCATGGGATTAAAAAAAACAATTTCTATTTTTGAAACTCCGCTTTCTTCCCTAAGTCTGTCTTCCAGGCTGACAAGCATTGCCTTTCCCAGCCCCTGTCTCTGCATTTCCCTTTTTACAACAATCATGGAAACATAAGCCCTGTCAAGGTCGTTTACAAAGCATCCGGATGCAAAGCCCCTGCCCTGTTCCTCCATAATGGTGATTTTATGTACCTCCTCTGACTGGCTTTCCATAAAAAACCTGATAAAGGCGCTTTGGTTTTCAAATGGCCGGAACAATACTTCTTTTGCACTGACCGCATCCTCAAACAATTCATAGGCTGTTTTGGCATTCTCCTGGTTCATATCCAAAAATCTCATAAAATCACTCCTTATGGCCAAAAAACTGAGGCAGATAATCCTTATGGGCTTCCAGCAGCTCATTAAGTACTGCTTTTGCTTCTTTCTGAGAGGCCACAAGGGGATTGATCATAAGCGCCAGCAAAGCCTTTTCCCTGCTTCCTGATACCGCTGCCTGGCATCCTGCTATTTCAAAGGATTTAATCTGCTGCAAAAGACCGTTGACTGTCCACGGAAGCTCCACGTTCTGTACCGGAACCGGCCCTTCTTTTGTGATCCTGCAGCTAACCTCCACAATCTCATGATCCCCGAAATTTTTTATGGCACCTCTGTTTACCGTGTTTACTACCTGAATATCTCCCTTGTCATTATAAATGGAATTGATCAGATTACATGCTGAATCACTGTAATAGGCTCCGCCCCGCTGTGACAGCAGTTCCGGTTTTTCATTTAGTTCCTGATCCTGATACTGTTCAAACAGCTTTTTTTCCACCTGCTCCACAAGCTCTGCTCTTGTCTCATGCTTTTCATATTTTTCCAGGGCTTCTTCTAAATATTCTTTTGCCATATAGTAATATCTG
>JAEWRS010000202.1 GCA_023398855.1 Bacillota bacterium | reverse complement strand
TGTTTATGAACACAAGGACCCAAGGCAGGGAGCCCATCCACACTGGGGAACTTTGATTTATAATTATGGCAGAAGAGAGGTCAGTAACTTTCTCATTGCCAATGCCCTTTTTTGGGCGGAGAAATACCATGTTGACGGGATCCGCATGGATGCAGTTGCTTCTATGCTATATCTAGATTACGGCAAGAATCCGGGAGAATGGATTCCCAACATATACGGAGGCCATGAAAACCTGGAAGCAGTTGAATTTTTAAAGCATTTGAATTCAATATTCAAGGCAAGAAAAGATGGGGCAGTTCTGATTGCAGAGGAATCCACAGCATGGCCCAGGATCACGGCTGATGTTAAGAGTGAAGGACTGGGTTTTGATTATAAATGGAACATGGGCTGGATGAACGACTTTACCGGCTACATGCAATGTGATCCTTACTTCAGGAAGCATCACTATGGAGAGCTGATCTTTAGCCTGTTATATGCTTATAGCGAAGATTTCATCCTTGTGTTTTCCCATGATGAGGTGGTTCATGGAAAAGGTTCCATGATAGGTAAAATGCCGGGAGATACGCCGGAAGCAAAAGCGGCTAATTTAAGGACAGCTTATGGATTTATGATGGGGCACCCTGGTAAAAAACTTTTGTTCATGGGGCAGGAGTTTGCCCAGTTCAATGAATGGAATGAAAATAAGAGCCTGGACTGGGAGATACTTGTCTATCCTCTTCATAAGCTGACAAAAGATTATGTAAAAGCCTTAAATCATCTTTATCAGAGTGAACCTGCCATGTATCAGATGGATTACGATGCAGATGGTTTTGAATGGGTGGAGTGCACAGATTCCAGGAACAGCATAGCCGCCTTTTTAAGAAAGACAAAAAAGAAAGAAGAGACTCTTCTCTTTCTTTGTAATTTTGATACCGTTCCTCATGAGAGATATCCGGTGGGAGTCCCCTTTGAAGGTAAGTATAAAGAAGTATTAAACAGCGATGACAAGGCTTTTGGAGGACAGGGCAGGGTAAATCCCAGGGTAAAAGCCTCTAAGAAAAAAGAGGCTGATGAGAGGCCGGATTCCATAGAAATAACCGTGGCACCTTTAAGTGTGATGGTTTTTACCTGTAAACCTGAAAAGAAGAATCCGGTTTTGGTGGGGAAAAAGGCCAAGAAGCCCGCATATACTGTAAAAACAAAAGCTGGAAGCAGAAAGGCTTCAATGCCGGATTAGTAATTCCAATAAATATGAGGTCCTGTCTTTTGAATTATTGGGATTTATAAAAGGAATAAGGTCAGGAGGTTTTAAATGGTATTTTATATGGTTTTGGATGTGCTGCTGCCGGGAGAATCTCTGGCGGAGCTCCAGCAAGAGGTGCAGGAAAACTTAGATCAGCTAAAGCCCAATGCTGTTTTGGAAACGCTTAAAAAGTGGGCTCCCGGGATGATTGCATTCGGGATAAAGCTTTTGATCGCACTGGTTATTTTATTCATAGGCTCCAGGATTATTAAGCTTTTGAATCGTATGCTGAACCGTTCATTTAAACGAGTGGATATGGAGGTGAGCTTAAGAAGGTTTCTCCTGTCCGTTTTAAATGCTGTCATGTACTGCCTTCTTGCTTTTACCATAGCCGAGCAGATAGGAGTGAATTCGGCATCCATTGTGGCATTGCTGGGATCTGCCAGTATTGCTGTGGGCCTGGCTGTCCAGGGAAGCCTGGCCAATTTTGCCGGCGGGGTGCTGATACTTCTTATGAAGCCCTTCCGGGTGGGTGACTATATTGTGTCAAAGGAGGGAGAAGGTACTGTCCACACCATCGGGCTGGTGTACACGGTTTTAAACACAGGAGACAATAAGCAGGTTGTTATTCCAAACGGAACTCTTTCCAATTCTCCCCTGACAAATGTAACTGCAATGGATAAGAGACGGCTGGATGTACTGGTTGGCATCGGGTATCATTCAGACTTAAAGAAGGCAAAGGAGATTATGGGAAATATTTTTCATAGCCAAAAGGGAATCCTGCAAGAGGAGCCTATTGATGTCTTTGTCAGTGATTTAACGGAAAATGCTGTTACCATCGGAGGACGGGGCTGGACCTTACTGGAGGATTACTGGCCGGCCAGGTGGGAAATCCTGGAAAAGGTGAAGCTGGAATTTGAAGCAGAAGGAATTGATATTCCTCTCAACCGGCTGGCGGTTCAGGTAGAAGAACGCCCTTCCTGATACAAAGGCCTTTCCAATATAACATAAAAAGTGAGCTTTGAAACGGTTATTGAAAACCATTCAAAGCTCATCTTATTTTTACTTATTTAACCCGGTAGGTCACTGATACCTGGGCTTCTACGCCGATCTGTCCAGGTTCTACAACTACTGATTTGGTGCCAGAAGCCAAATCCTCTTTAGCAGCAGAGTACCTGATGTTGGGATAGGTATTTAACTCCTCAATAGCAGCAATTCCGTCCAGAGTGGAACCGCTGGCAGCTGCAATGGCCTCTGCCTTAACTTTAGAAGTATCTATGGCCTTTTTAAGGGCTTCCCTGTAGGTCTCGTCGTATTTGCTGGAAAGATAGTTTACGCTGTCAATGGAGTTAATGCCTGCGTCGATGCTGGAAGAGAGCAGGCCGCCCACCTGGTCTAAAGACAGATCGGATATGGCGATGCTTGTGCGCATCTGGTATCCGGTGATCTGCTGGCCGGTATTGTTCCAGTCATACGTTGGCTCAAGCCCAAAACTGGAAGTCTGAATAGATTTCTCATCAATGCCGGAATTCTTTAAAAAGGATATAACATTGCTTGTATCTGCGCTGTTTTTCTCCTGGCAGGATTTGGGGTCTTCTGCCTGTGTGAGCACTGAATAATTGACCTGTGCCATATCGGGAACTACTTTTATTCCCTCTGTGCTGGTCACTTGTATGGTATTCGTGTCCTTGCTGTTAATAGCGGTCAGGTTAGCTCCGGGAACAGAAGCTGTTCCTGTCTCAGCACATGCGGTCATAGAAATTACGGCTGCAGCAACAAGAATGGCTGCCAATGGTTTATTTAATTTTCTCATAAATATTTCCTCCTTTTCATATTTTATATTCTACAGGAAAAAAGA
>JAEWRS010000164.1 GCA_023398855.1 Bacillota bacterium | reverse complement strand
GTCAGTTATGGAAAGCCTGGTATTCAAAAGAAGGAAAGAAGCCTGATTCAGCCGCTTAATCTGCAAAAGTTCCTTATAGGTCCGCCCGGTCAGTCTCTTGACAGCCCGGCTCAGCCAGTAAATATTGTAATGAAGCAGCGCCGCAAGCTCTGTCAGCTCCCCATTCTTATAATTTTCATCAATATAGGTGAGCACCTGAAAAATCAGCTTCTGTTCAAAGCTGTCCTGGGTATGGCTGATCTTATCGGTATAATGCATGAGCTGCAGGAACAAAAGCCCCATGGTGATCTGATTGATGCTTCTTTTATTGGGCTGGTTTCCTAAAATGGTCCACACCATATTTTCCACCAGATTCTGCACAGGCAGCACATCCGCAACGCGGAAATGAAGGTAACTGGCGTAATTGGGATCAAAGCAGAGGCAGCCTACCAGAAAATCCCTCAAAAGGTTTTCTTCTTCTCCCATCATTTCAAATGCCGTGTTAAAAAATTCCGGAAGGATAATGAAGTTTACACCAATATCCTCTTCCTCCGCCGGTAAAATCTCCTGAGTGGCGTGCTGGTTTAAAAACAGCAGCTCCCCTGTTTTTAAAACAACGGTTTCCCCATCAATAAAATGAACTGTTTTCCCTTTACACATGTAGATTACTTCAATGTAATTATGCTTGTGCTTAGGAAAATGGACGAATCTGGTGTGAGGCCTGATGGAGATCAGCTTCCCATGCTCCAGCATCTTTTTGCTGTCAATGATCAGATCCTTTCCCTCTGTATATCGTTTGCGGTCGATTTCCAGACGGCCGTTAATGATTTCCCATTCCTCGTCTGTAATAACTCCCAGACGGTCCAAGATTTCCTGATTCACCCCTCAAGGCCCCCTTTTTACCCCTGTGGAAACACGATCAGGTTTTTCCACCTGTTTTCTCCTATGGCACTTTCCCCCAGTGCATAGGCATGAATGTCATCATCCTTTGCCGTAAGTTTGTATATAACAGCACCGTTATCTTCCGTATCCCTGATCCACCGGTCATCCCGTACGATCACACCATCCGCAACTATAAACTGCCAGACAGCAGACTCACCTTCTGCATTGGTGCTGGTATAGGTGATTTCTCCCTGCATCATATCATCTTTAAAAACACCTCTTTTGGCGTTCAGCTTTGTGATTCCCTCTGTTACTCCGTCGTAATAATTATAGCCGCATTCCCCTTCTCCGTTCATCCTTCCCCTCACCCATGTTCCGTAAGAGTAATCATACCGTTTACCCTCCTCCAGTTCCAGAACCTGAAGGGCCGTACCAGTACCATCAGGCTTTCCTGACTGGAAATTCCCGTAAAAAACAGTAGAAGGCTTTACAAATACCAGTCCCTGGCCGGATGATACTTCTGTTTTCATGGCTGCCCCGTCGTACATGCAGGGAAACTCCTTCCAGGGGACCTCATAACCGTTTAACACCCTGGCAGCTCCTTCTAAATCCCCCTGGTCAAACCGCTCTGTCAGCAGAGCCAAAAACTCTCTGTCATCGGAGCTAAGGGGAATAACTGGCGAAGAAGTCTCCTGTAAAGGCTCTGCCATAGCTTTCGCTTCTGCTGTCTCAGCCTCATGATAATCTGTTGTAAGCTCATCGTGGTTTTTTTCATTTCTTAAAGTACCTGCCACACTGAGCAGCAGCAGCAGCAACGTAATAAGCCCGATCCAAAGGAGGATGTGAAGACTTTCCTTCCTTTTCTGATCTTCCCATTTATCACTCACAAAATCCCTCCTTTTCATTTACTGACCAGGCGCGGCCAAGGAGCTTAAGCCCTGTTCTTATCTCTTCTTCTGTAAGGCTTGCAAACCCAAGAACAACAGTTGAAGGATACGTATTATGCGCTTCATGGATAAAGTATCCTGACATTCCATAAACCTTTACTCCTGATTTTGCAGCCATTTTTATAAGCAGGCTCTCCGGCCTTCCATTTTTGTCTGTCAAAAGCAGATGGAGCCCAGCATGCTCTCCTCTGATCAGAAATTGTGATTCAAAGGGCTTTAACCCTGATGCCAGGGCATCATGCTTTGCCTTATAGACTGCTCTCATTCGGTTTAAATGGCGTTCGTAATGGCCCTCTGCCATAAACTGATAAAGGATGTTCTGGTCAATGCGGGATACTGTGGAGGCATAAAAATTCATCCGTTCCCGGTAAACGGCTAAAAGGGGGCCGGGCAAGACCATATAACTGACACGAATGGCTGGTGCAATGGATTTAGAAAAGGTTCCATAATAAATGACACGGTCTCTTCCATCTATTCCCTGCAGAGCAGGAATCGGCTTTCCCTTGTAGCGGAATTCGCTGTCATAGTCATCCTCAATCAAATACCGGCCATCTTTTTCATAAGCCCAGGCAAGCAGCTCCTGCCTTCGTTTGACCGGCATGATAATACCAGTGGGGTACTGATGAGAAGGCATCACATAGGCAATGTCAGCCCTGCTTTCCTCTAAAAGCCTCACATCCATGCCGGACTTATCCATGGCAACGGGAACCACCTGGTATCTTAAGCTGTCAAAAACCCGGTAGGCCTGTTTATAGGTAGGGTTTTCCATGGCAATCACCCGTTCCGATCCAAGGATCTGGGACAGCAGCATCAAAAGGTATTCGCTTCCAGCCCCCACGATGATCTGTTCTGCCAGACAATTTACTCCCCTGGCCGAATGGAGGTAGGAACGGATCGCTTCTCTTAAAGCAGACTCTCCCTGGGGATCTCCGGGCATGAACATCTCCCGGTTATCATCAACAAGAGTGTTTTTTGATATTTTTCTCCAGGTGTTGAATGGAAAAGCACAAAGATCAATGCCTCTGGGGGAAAAGTCCACGTTCCATTCCAAAACCTTTTCCTTGTCAGCAGAGGCTGAGGTAAAAAAGTCTGGAATCTTATCCCTTTTTTCCTGACCGGTATGCACCAGACCCTCGATCCTGCATACAAAATATCCTTTACAGGGAATGGCTTCTATATATCCTTCCGACAGCAGCTGTTCATAAGCCATCTGAGTCGTGCTGCGGCTGACCTTCAGATTCTCCGCCAGCTGTCTTGTTGAAGGAAGACGGGTAGCCGGACTGATATTTCCCTTCCTTATTTCCTCTTTGATATAGCTGTATATCTGGCTGTAATAGGGTGATCCTGGCTGGTTTTTTAAGGGTATCAGAAGCTCCACAAAATGTTCCTCCTTTCCTGCTCTTTGGGGATAAAGAATTACACGCAAAGCAGCATTTGGCCGGATAAGAAGAAATGCTGCAAGTCCCTTTTTCTTCCGGCCATGCAGCATTCTCCTCGTTTGACAGGCCTTCCAGGCCTGTCATCAATTATTTTGTTATTTTAAAAGAACTCTTTAATGATACGATCCGGTTAAATACCAGATGATCTTCTCTGCTGTCCTTGCAGTCCACGCAGAAAAATCCGTTTCTTACAAACTGGAAGCTGTCATAAGCTTTTACATCTGTGAAGCTGGGCTCCACATAACAGTTCTTTAAGATTATCAGGGAGTTTGGATTTAAGTTTAAGCTGCCGTCTTCATTCAGCTTTCCTTTTTCTTCATCCACGATGTTTTCATACAAACGGCATTCCGCCTGGACTGCAGTGGAAGAAGCTACCCAGTGGATGGTACCCTTTACCTTTCTGCCTTCAAAGCCAGAACCGCTTTTAGTCTCCGGATCATAGGTACAATGAACTACTGTCACATTGCCGTCCTCATCCTTTTCGCAGCCAGTACAGGTGACAAAATAAGCATTCATCAGGCGGACTTCATTACCCGGGAAAAGGCGGAAATATTTCTTAATCGGCTCTTCCATAAAGTCTTCCCGTTCAATGTAAAGCTCTTTTCCAAAAGGAACCTTTCTTTCTCCTAATTCAGGATTTTCCAGGTTATTTGCAACATCCAGATATTCTATCGTGTCCTCAGGGTAATTGTCTATCACAAGCTTAACAGGATCCAGGATTGCCATCATTCTGGGTCTTTTTAACTTTAAATCTTCCCTGATACAGTATTCCAGCATGGCATAATCCACAGAACTGTTGGCCTTTGACACGCCTACCAGGTCCACGAACATGCGGAGGGATTCCGGGGTATAGCCTCTTCTTCTTAAGGCTGCAATGGATACCAGGCGAGGGTCTTCCCAACCGTCAACAATTCCATCCTCCACCAGCTTCTTAATATAGCGTTTTCCAGTGATCACATTGGTCAGATACAGCTTTGCAAATTCGATCTGGCGGGGAGGATTGGCAAATTCACACTCCCTTACCACCCAGTCGTAAAGAGGCCTGTGATCTTCAAATTCCAGCGTACAGATGGAATGGGTGATGCGTTCCATGGCATCCTCAATGGGGTGAGCGAAATCATACATGGGATAAATACACCACTGATCGCCAGTGTTGTGATGAGACATGCGGGCAACCCTGTAAATGACCGGATCACGCATGTTAATGTTGGGAGATGCCATATCAATCTTGGCGCGGAGCACTCTTTGCCCATCTCCACACTTGCCTTCCTTCATCTCCTGAAACAGCTTTAAGTTTTCTTCCACACTGCGGGTGCGATAGGGACTTTCTTTTCCAGGAGTCTTAAAATCTCCCCGGTATTCCCTGATCTCTTCCGCGGTCAGATCACAGACAAATGCCATTCCCTTCTTTATTAAAAGGATTGCACAATCATACATTTCCTGAAAATAGTTGGAAGCAAAGAAAAGGCGGTCCTCAAAATCAGCTCCCAGCCACTTTACATCCTCTATGATTGATTCCACAAATTCCGTCTTCTCTTTTGTGGGATTTGTATCGTCAAAACGGAGGTTGAATTTTCCACCATACTTCTGAGCCAGACCATAGTTAAGTAAAATCGATTTTGCATGTCCGATATGCAGATAACCGTTAGGCTCCGGCGGAAATCTGGTCTGCACGTGATTATAAACGCCCTCTGCAAGGTCCTTATCTATCTCCTGTTCAATAAAGTTTTTAGAAACCACTTCCTCTTTGTTTTCTTCCATTTCTCTTCCTCCATGTCAGTAACTCCAATAATACACTATCATACCATACTTCATCCATTTAGGAAAGGGGGAAAATGCAGCAAAGAAGCGGTGCTTTGCCTTGTATTTCACGATTTTCTTGCGGTCATCTCCCAGGTTGCACGGTTCGTTTCATACTGCTTATTAATCCAATCCACCACCTGTTCCCGCCCCTCCTCCGTAAACGGAAAGGAGGCTCTTATTTTATTTTCCTCAGGAGTCACTTCATAGCAATACGGTTCCGGGTATACCGCGGCTGAAAATTCCTCCTCTTTCTTTGTAACCCGGTAGCGCATTCCTTTCATGCTTCCGGTATAGGCT
>JAEWRS010000160.1 GCA_023398855.1 Bacillota bacterium | reverse complement strand
ACAAATGAAGAAATATTTGTGAAGGATCTTATTAGCTTATATAAGTGAAAACCATTTTAATAGAGAAGATTTTCAACTGCTAAAATGGCGGTATTTTTATGCTAGTACTCATGGTCCACCATATAATTCTGGTCACGGACACTGGCATGGTATTTGCCGTAGTTTGTCAACACCTCGAATTAGCTTAATGTAGCTGCTATCCATGCAAAAATACCGCCATTAGGACTGTCAGATTGTCCCAAATTAAGCTCAAAATTCAAAACTGGATTTTTGTATAAGATTCTTTCTCAAGAAGTTAAGTAAAATAACATCAGAATCTTTTAACTTCCATACAAATGTTTTACTGGCCTCAGAATTCTTATCAGTCATTTATTCGTAAGTTAAGCTTCTTTCCAATGGATAATAACAATCATGAAAGAGTATGCATATACTCTTCCGCATGATCCCAGTTAACTACAAACGATGTCCCTTTTTTGCAGAATACAGAACATGAAGGATTATCAATATCCTCATTTGGATTATACTGAAGTAGGGTTAGAACCTCATCTTCATTGTGACATCTGTCATAATGAGAAAATACCATGGAAATGCTGCCCTTCCCCTTTGTCATGATCATCAATTCTTCTCCATAATTCACGAAAGAAGCAACAGGAGCCAGGCCTTTAATCACCATCCTCCCCCTTCCATCTGAAACAGGTGCTTCAAACAGGCCGGAATATTTATTAATATCATTTAAAACCCTTCCCGTCAAGGAATCAGGTACCGATATAGTGAAGCTGTAATAAGGTTCCAGAAGAAAATTTTTGCCTTTCATGAGGCCTTGACGTATCGCCCGGTATACTGCTTCCCGGAAATCACCGCCTTCCGTATGCTTGATGTGGGAAATTCCATCCATCAGAATGATTTTTACATCTGTCAGTTCTGAACCGGTTAAAATCCCTTTATGAACAGCCTCAAAAACATGAGTTCGTATCAGATTTTGATAATTGATTCCAAGTCTGTCTACATGACATTGGCTCTCAAATAAAATCCCTTTCCCCCTTTCACCTGGTTCTATTCTCAGTGCCACTTCTGCATAATGACGAAGTGGCTCAAAGTGGCCATATCCTGTCACAGGTTCCGCTATGGTTTCCATATATATGATCTCAGGCTTTCCAAAGGATATTGATATTTGAAACCTCTCTAAAATAACCTGCTTAAGAACCTCAAGTTGAATCTTCCCCATGATATTTACTTTTAACTGCCTTAAAGATTCTTCCCATGTTACACCTAATGCTGGTTCCTCCTCTTGGAGGACATGAAAAATCTGTAAAATTGTACTGTCAGGAACCTCCGGCGGATATATAACCTTTGCCTGTAGAGCAGGGTTGAGAACTGGGAGGATATCGTGGCATGCTCCAAGCCCCTGTCCCGCCCTTGTCACCCGTGGCCCGGTGATGGCCACCACATCGCCTGCAGAAGCTTCCGGAACGGCTGTATAACGTTCCCCGTGAAAAATTCTGATCTGATGGACCTTCTCTGCCTCTGACAAGGAATCCCGAACTCGTAAAAAGCCTCCCAATATCTTCAAATACGTCATGCGCTCCCCATGGCTATCATAACGGATCTTAAATACCTGCCCGCTAAAATTGGATGACATGGGATAAGTAGCTTCAGCCAGACAATAAAAAGCATTAAGAAACTGTCTTATCCCTTCTCCGCTTAAAGCACTGCCTCCAAAGCAGGGAAATAATCTCCGGTTCTTAATCTGAGAAATTATAGCAGGCTTTAGTTTCTCAAAGGTAATGGTTCCATCCAACCAATCCTCAAGTAGTTCCTCATCCCATTCAGATACATTCTCAATCAGATCTTCTGTAAAAGCTGCTTCCATTTCCTTCTCAAGGTGAATATTATGAAAATCCAGGATGTCATGGGAAAATCGCTCCCGTACTTCCAATAAGACCCGTTCATAAGATGCAGAAACCACGTCAAGTTTGTTAATAAATAAAAAAACAGGAAGATTATAACGTTCCAGAAGCCTCCAGATGACTTCGGTATGACCCTGAATGCCATCCGTTCCGTTTATGACCAGAACTGCATAATCCATCACCTCCAGAGCGCGTTCCATTTCAGCTGAAAAATCCGTGTGGCCAGGTGTGTCAATCAGATAATATGTATTATCCTCACGAATAAAACTGGCCATATCTGAAAATATGGTTATCCCTCTAGCCCGCTCCATGTCATTATGATCCATATATGCATTTTTTGCATCAACGCGGCCCAGAGTCCTGATCACCCCTTCCCCGTATAATATTTGTTCTGAAAGTGTTGTTTTACCAGCATCCACATGGGCCAGAATTCCGAAAGTTATCTTCATAATTATATTGAGTCCTTTGACTATAAAAATCATTCTTAGATTAATGACGTCTCTTAGGAAGAGGTCACCCTATTATTCTAAAATAGATTCTTAACAAAATCAACAAAATCAATAAATTCCTGCTCATCTTTCTCCCGGATCGGAATCAGGAACAAAATACATGACGGTCAGGTACTGTCCGCTATGTATGGTATCTTCCTTTAATCCATTCATATTCTTTAATTCCTTCACATATTGGGCGGTAGTCATTCCGCTGTTCTCTAAATAAGATCCGGCAATAGTCCATAAGCTATCCCCCTTCTGGATCTCAAGACTGGTATAGTATTTCTCCATCGCCGGAGCTTGCGTCTCTCCTGCCAGAACATTTATTATGGAATGAGCAAAAAAATGGGAACCCAGTAAAACAATCAGTGACAATGCAGTCAATTGCTTTATCATATGCTTACCTCCTTGAAATCAATCCGCATCAGAACATCTGTTCTTTTTTATGCTCTTATCATATCATTGCGAACATATGTTTGTCAATTGATTTTGCATTTTTTCGAACAAAGGTTTGCATTTTGATCGAACATATGTTACTATAGTCTTAATTAATAAGGACTGAGGAGGCCGTGTCATGGCGCTAGAGCGAATTACCCCAAAGCAGCAGGAAATTTTAGAATATATAAAAGAGACAATTTTAAAGAAGGGCTATCCACCGGCAGTCAGGGAGATCTGTGAAGCTGTCTCTTTGAAATCAACATCATCCGTTCACTCCCACCTGGAAACTCTTGAGGAAAAAGGATATATAAGAAGAGATCCCACAAAACCCCGGACCATTGAGATCATAGATGACTGCTTTCAGCTGACACGCAGGGAGGTTGTGAATGTACCGCTCCTGGGAACTGTGGCTGCCGGACAGCCTCTTTATGCTGAAGAAAACATTGAAAATTATTATCCCATACCGTCTGACCTTCTTCCAAACGCAGAAACCTTTATGTTAAAGGTTAAGGGAAACAGCATGATCAATGCCGGTATTCTGGAGGGGGATCAGATTATTGTTGAACACTGTCCAACAGCACATAACGGAGAGATCGTTGTGGCATTGGTGGAAGATTCTGCGACTGTGAAGCGCTTTTTTAAGGAAAAGGGGCATTACCGCCTGCAGCCGGAAAACGATTCAATGGATCCGATCATTGTCGACAACGTGGAGATTCTGGGCAGGGTCATTGGTTTATTCCGCTTAGGAATCCATTGAAAATAAAACTAACGCCCTTAAGGTTTACATAATATATTTATGTAAACCTTAAGGGCGTTAGTAAATAAGTGAATCATAATATAAGTTTATAAAGCAGTATTTATTAAGTAACCTTACTGTATATAAGTGAACTGGGCATCTGGTTGTATATTTATCTCAAAAGATCTTTTTGCTCCAGTTGATCCGTGAAGGTTAATGTGCTTTCTCATAGATCAAAAAAACGGCTCACACAAGTTCTGTTAAGCCGTTTTACCTAATTTGTTCAATTTTTAAGATGAAGCTTCCAAATCTTCTGCTTTAATCGTCTTTCCATCTCTCCAGATTCTTTCCAGGTCATAGAACAGACGGTTATCCTTGTCAAACACATGAACAATGATGTCGCCGTAATCCATGAGTATCCAGTTAGCAGACCGATACCCCTCTATCTGTTTGCAGACAAATCCCTTCTCTCCAAGCTCCTTTTCAACATTGTCAACCATTGCCTGAACCTGATTTGTATTCGTACCGCTGGCAATAATAAAGTAATCTGCCATTACTGATACTTTGCGTATATCAATGATTCTGATATCTTCACCCTTCTTATCTGATAAAGCCGCATAAGCGGTTTTTACCATTTTAATCGACTGATTCATCCTTGTTCTCCCTTCTTTTTTCATGAACCCGCTTATAATAAGCATATGCCTGTTTTGACATGGAGTCCACAAAACAACCC